>CAIQQN010000277.1 GCA_903873975.1 uncultured Anaerolineales bacterium | reverse complement strand
GGAGTCGCTGCCAAGGGCAGCGAACTCGGACTTCACCTTGGTCAGCTGGGTATCGTAGTTCTCGTAATGCGTTTCGCCCATGTCGTTCAGGATGGAGTAAGCCTCATCGGAACCCAGGGCGGCCAGAAAGTCCAGTGCCTTGGGCAGGCCACGCGGGTCTGTCAGGGTGCCGACTTTGCGCCAGAGCACCTGCCCGAAGACGTATTCGTCCAGTGTGAAGCGCTGGCCCATGAAGCGGAAGCCCTTGGTGACCTGTTCCTGATCCTGCCAGATCCAGACCCACATCGAGTTGATCTGGGGTGGGGGAAGAGACTCGCTGGCCTGCTTGAACTGGGCGAAGAGGGCCGGGTCGGCGAACTTGTTCGGGTCGGAGCTCGCACTAAAGACCTGGTCAGAAAGCTTCCCGTACTCGAGGATACCGAGGTCATCGGCTTTGCCGACGATAAAGACGGTGGGCTCGTAGATATCCTCCCATTTCGTGAGGGCGGGGGTGCCGTCCGCGGCGACGGCCGTGCGCATCACCTGGGTGAGCAGCAAGGCGCGCTGGGTCTCGAAATCGTCGATCAAGCGGAAGGCGAGACGCCCGTACCACATCATGGCTTTGAAATACATCTTCAGGTCTTCGCTGCGGGTATAGTGGCCGCGTGGGATGTACTGGCTGTAGTCTTCCTGCAATTTCAGGTCAGCCGGCAGGTCCGGCCGATCCCAGATAGGCGAGATGGACCAGCCTCCAGCGGCGTTGATCAGCGCCAGTTCGGCGCTGACCAGGTCAGAGGCTTCGGCAGGCACAGGGTCGGGTAGTCCGAGCAGCTGGGCAGCCACGGCGATGTACGCCACGTTACGGCGGGCCGGCTCGGCCAGGCTGGAGCCGGCGGCGGATAGGGACTGGTACTGCTGGTGGCAGGCGGCCAGCATGCCACCCGTCAGCGAGCGGAGGTCAGCGATGAAATAGCCGCTCTCCAGGTCGCGCAGCATCTTGTCGAAGATGAGGTGGTAGATGTGGTAGACCGAGTCAGTGGTGATGAAGACCAGGTTATTGGAGTAGCGCAGACTGTCGTAGACCTGGTAGAACTCCCGGTACTGACCCGGCACCGGCTCCGCCACCACGAAGCCGTTCTGGGAAAGCAGGGAGCGCTGGGCATCGGTCAGCCGGACCCCTGCCATGCCATGCACATCGCCCAGGCTGATGGGCAGGGTGTACCCCCCGCCGCTGAAGGACTGCGGCAGCTTGAAGGAAATCTCGTTGTAGGTAAAGGATGGGCCGGGGATGATCCCCTCCAGGGTGGGTGAAAGGGTGGGCGTGCTCACTTTGGGCGTAGTGGTGGGTATGCTGGTAGGCGTGGGCTGGACCACCGGCGTGGGGGTGAAGTTGCATGCCGACTGGACGATGACCAGCGCCAGGAATGCCCAGATGATCTTGCGAATGGTTGATCTCATGGTCTCCTCCTCAGGGAACAAGAACCAGAATATGGCCGTTATCAGCCTGAACAAGGGTCAATTTGCTGAACGTGCCGCTTATATATGAGACGACGGAGAAGCCGAATCCGTTCCATTCCCAGACCTTCAATATGCGGGCGGGGGCGGAGCGGGGGTCGTTGTAGCGGCCTTCGAGCGCCACCAACTCCTGGTTGTTGTCACTGTCCAGATCTGCGACGGCGAAGGAGGTGATCGGATCGGCCATGGCAGAACCGGCCCACAACTCGCGAACCCCGCCCTCCCTCCAGCCGACCAGGATGATGTGGCAGGACTGCCCGGCGGCATCGTGGAATCCGGCGATGCGCCCGCCGTTCGGCAGCCATTGGTCGGCAGGCCAGGGGCGGAAGGGACGCCAGAGCAGGAGCGTGACTTCAAGTTTCCCATCGCGATCCAGGTCGCTGATGGCGGCCTGGACGACCTGCCACGCCGGAGGGCTCTGCCAGACGATCCCACTGCTGGACAGGATGGACAGGCGACCACCGGTCAGTGCCAGGGATTCGGGCGTACCGTTGCCGTCAAGGTCGGCCTGCGTGAAGGGAGTGACGGGTGAGGTCCCGGTGGGAATGGAAACCGGGACGAGGCCGGCAGGCTCCAGATCCAGGGCATGCAGCGGGGCGGGCGAGGTCTGCGGGAGCATCGCCAGGGACAGCAGAATGATGGGTAAGGATTTTCGCAACATATTTTTTCTACTGCTTCTTCCATAAATCGATAAGTACTTCTGTATTGTAAAGCTCGGTTATAGCAAAACATTCGTCCGGTAATTTGTGCAGTACCCTTTGAGATCATTGTACATCGGCAGGAGGGGAATCTCAAGCCGTCTGCAGTCAAACTACAGTTAAATAAAGG
>CAIQQN010000276.1 GCA_903873975.1 uncultured Anaerolineales bacterium | reverse complement strand
TTGACTTGGTAGTAACATCTCCACCGTATAACCTTGGTAAATCCTATGAAACCAAAAAAGATCTAGAATCATATATTAATTGGCAAAAGGGGATAATCCAGAAGATCGTTCCACGTCTCAAAAATACAGGAAGCATCTGTTGGCAAGTTGGGAATTATATTGAAAATGGTTCTATCTGGCCGCTTGATTTGGAATTAGCACCTGTTTTCCGATTGTGCAAGGTTTTTTCTGTAAAATCAAGATCAAGTGCTTCCTCTGAAGGAAAAAGAACAAGCTACATTGAACCTTAAAAAGTCAAATATGTTTTGCCGGTCAACCACTCATCGCTGATTTCGTTGAGTATCGCAGAGACCAGGCGCAGGCAGGAAGCCGGGTTGGGGAAGATGCTCACCACGCGTGCCCGGCGACGGACCTCCCGATGTAAGCGTTCCACGCCATTGGTAGTGCGGATCAGGCGCCGGTGATCGGCGGGGAAGGAGAAGATCGTCAGTCCTTCTGGGATGTTCGCAGACATCCACTCCGCTAGGCGAGAAGCGGTCTTCTCGTACTTTTGAACTGCCTTGGCCAGGTAGGCATCAGCTGTGACGCGGTCGGGAGCATTGAAGATTATGCGGATGTCCTCAGCAACTTCAGCTTGCATGTCCTTGCGAGGCACGTAGGCTTGGGCATTCTGTTGCAGGTGGAATTGGCACCTCTGCCAGGGAATTCCTCCAAAGACAGCTAGTCGAGCCGTACGCAAACCGCCGTGGTCGTCGCTGGTGATGAGCTGGATCCCGCCCAGGCCGCGCACTTTCAGGCTCTCCAGGAAGGCTCTCCAATGCACTTCGTGCTCGCTCAGGGACACAGAAACGCCCAGGATCTCGCGTTTTCCGTCCCGATTGATGCCCACCGCCGTCAACACGGCCAGATCGCGCACCTGTCCGTCTTCCCGGACCCGCTCGTAATAGGCGTCCAGGAAGAGATAGGGATACTCGCCCAGTGGTCGGGTACGCCACTTCTCCAGCTCGGTATCCAGCAAGGCAGCCGCGTTGCTCACTTGGGCAGAAGAAACCGACGTCCCGCAGAGCTGCTCAGTGATTGCTTTGACCTTGCGGGTGGAGACACCCTGCACGTACATCTCCGCCAACGATAGAGTCAAGGCTCGCTCACTGCGTAGGCCCTTCTCTAGCGCCTCCGGGTAGAACCCACCTTCACGCACTTGAGGCACTTCGAAGGTGATCTTCCCGACCCGCGTCTGTATCGTCTTCGGCTTGAAACCATTGGCGTGTGCCTCTCGATCTGGCGTCCGTTGGTAAGGTGCTGCGTTCAAGTGCTGCTGACGTTCTGCCTGCATGGCCGCATTGACAACGATGCGGATCAGTTCCGGCAGTACCTCAAATCCTTGGCTGGCAATCTGTTCCAGAAATTCAGCGGGTAAGGTAAAATCCTCTCGGTAGGTCATGGTGCTCTCCTTTCTGGTGTCGTAACCGTAAGGATAACACCTGACCTACCAACTTTTACAGAAAATAGTTTACACTACTCGCGTATATGAAAAGCTCGCTTAAAGATCCTTATGCCAAGACAGGAGACTGGCGAAAATTGCTGACCTTACACCAAGAAATAAATAGTTTACTTGATGAGATTCCTAACTCATCTGATATGAAAGCGAATCTTTTGCATACCTGGACAGTTGGTTTGATCTGGATGGGCAGATATTCTGAAGCAGAAACCACTTTCAGAGATGCCTTCAATCTCTGGGACAGGCAGGGCGTTGACGCGAGTTATGC
>CAIQQN010000275.1 GCA_903873975.1 uncultured Anaerolineales bacterium | reverse complement strand
TTCCTTTCAAAAACCTGATCCTGCTGAGGCGTGCCCTGACGCACCGATCGTACGTCAATGAGCACCACGAGGCGTTGGAAGATAACGAACGCCTGGAATTTCTGGGTGATGCCATTCTGGATTTTGTCTCCGGGGCGTGGTTGTACAATCACTTCCCTGAAATGGCAGAGGGTGAAATGACGCGTATGCGCTCGGCACTGGTCTGTACTGAGCAATTGGCCGAGTTTGCCCGCGCCTTCGAGCTGGGGTCTGCCATGCGCCTGGGGCATGGGGAAGACCAAGCTGGAGGCCGCCAGAAAGATATTCTTTTATGCTCCACGTTCGAAGCCGTAATCGGGGCGCTATACTTGCAAAGCGATATTGCAACCGTCCAGCGTCTGGTCCACCCCATGTTGGAACAAGTAAGTGAACAGAAAATTCTTTCGACGGATTCACGTGATCCCAAAAGCCGCCTACAGGAATGGTCTCAGGGAGAGAGATTGGGCATCCCAAAATATGTTACCGCGACCATCAGCGGCCCCGATCATCAGCGGATGTTTGAAATCGAAGTGCAGATCAACGGCAAAGCCTACGGACGTGGTAGCGGGCACAACAAACAGGTTGCGGAGCGCTCGGCTGCCCAGGCTGCTTTAGACACCATCGAAAAATCGTGAGTTTTATCCCCAGAAATCCAATGCCTTTACGCCTAAAATCCCTCGAACTCCACGGTTATAAAACCTTCGCAGCAAAAACCAATTTTGAATTTGCCGAAGGTATTACTGCCATTGTCGGGCCGAACGGCTCCGGCAAGTCCAATATTGCTGACGCGCTGCGCTGGGTGCTGGGGGAGCAAACTTACAGCATATTGCGCGCCAAAAGAACCGAAGATTTGATTTTTGCCGGGTCTGAACAACGGCCGCGCTCCGGTATGGCATCCGCAGGGATAACATTCGATAACAGCGATGGCTGGCTTCCTGTCGATTTCTCCGAAGTTGGCCTGTCCCGGCGCGCCTACCGCGACGGTCGCAATGAGTACCTGCTCAATAACCAGCACGTCCGCTTGAAGGATATCAATGAACTGCTGGCGCAATCCGGTCTTTCCGAGCGGACTTACACCATCCTTGGACAGGGGTTGGTGGATGCCTCATTGGCCCTCAAAGCCGATGAGCGCCGGCGCCTCTTTGAGGAAGCGGCCGGGATCGGTCTTTATCGCGCCCGGCGTGAAGAGTCCCTGCATCGGATGGAGACCACCCAGCGCAACCTCGACCGAGTACTCGATCTCCTGGTTGAACTAGAACCGCGCTTGAAAAGCCTCGAACGTCAGGCGGTGCGCGCTGAGGAATTTTCCCGGGTACAGACCGATTTGCGCGTATTGCTGCATGAATGGTATGGTTTCCACTGGCACCGTACCCAGCGTGAACTGACCGAGGCCATGGAACTTGGGCATGCCCAAGAGACCAAACTTAAGGAAGAGCGTGAATCCTACCAAAGCGTGCGGCAGGAATTTTCCACTTTCCGCGACCGGTTGAATGGTCTACGGGCGCGGCTGAACTCCTGGCACCGCCAGTCAGCGCAACTGCATGAGAACCGCGAGTCCGTCAGCGGTGACCTGGCCATGCTTGATGAGCGTAAACGCTCCCTTCTCGACAACCAACAGGCAGTTATGGGCGAGCAATCCCACCTGGCCGAAGAATTTAAGATTGATCAGGAACGCCTGTCAGAGGCTGAGGCTGAGGCTGCCCGCCTGCTGGCGGAATATGAAGAAGCACAGACTCAAGCCAGGGCGGCCCAGACAGGGCTGGACGAGCGCCAAGCTGAGGAATCCCGCCTCGAATCGGACTTCGGATCTGCACGAAAAAAACTTGAAGAACTCATTGCCCGGCACGCTGGTTTACAAGCGCGCATGGGCGAACTGGCCGCACGCTCAGAAGCCCAGAAACAGAAACTGGAGGCTGCAACTCAGGCCATTGCTTCTGCCGATTTCGAAGTCCGGCAAGCCTCGCAGGAATTCAACGCCAGCCGTTCCACCCGCCAAAGAGCAGAAACCGACCTGGAAAAGGCCGAGGCAGAATTCCTTTCTGCGCAAAAGCGGCTGGCGGAACTGGAGGAAAAGGTAAAGCAAGTACAAGTTGAGCGAGCCACCAAACAGGTTGAACAGGCCAGACTGAAGGCGCAACTGGATGTGCTGGAGCAGGCCGAACAATCCCTGGCCGGCTATGCCGAGGGAGCGAAACTGCTCCTGGATGCTGCCCGCCAGTCCAAACTGGGAGGAGGGCGCGGTGCACTTTCGGCTGTGTTGGAAGTTCCAGCGGAATTGGAAGTGGCGATCTCCGCCGCATTAGGTGACTATGCCGATGCTGTTCTGTTGACATCGGGAAGGGATGCTGAACAGGCTCTGGCTTTGCTCGATTCAGAACAGTCCGGACGGGCTTCCATCCTGCCACTGGACTGGCTTTCTCCTTCTGAACCGCTCAAAACGAAACCGGATGCCAATTGTCTGGGTGTTGCATCAGATTTAGTCAAGGTTCCGGTGGAACTTTTTCCGGCGCTGGATTTGCTGCTGGGCCAGGTGCTGATCGTCCGCGACCGGACAGCGGCACGCGGCGTGCTGGCTGGCCAACCCAAGAATGTCCGCGCAGTGACGCTACGCGGCGAAGTGTTCCATGCCACCGGTCAGGTACTAGCTGGGAAACCAAACAAGACGGCCGTGTTGGGGCGACCGCGCCAGCGGCGCGAATTTCAGGAATCCCTGGCGGAGATAGAACGACAGATCGCCGCCCTGGACATTGAGGCAAAAAAATTATCCTACCGGATTGAAACGGCCCGCGTACACGAGACGGATTGTAAAGAGGCTGTGGCAGAAAAGCACGCTGGAATGGAGACAGCCCGAGCTACCGAACACCAGGCTCAGGTGCAGGAAGAAACAGCGCAGAGGAACCAGGACTGGCAGGTAATCCAGAAACAGAACATCGAGTCTGAAATTGCGCAGGTGGACATAGAGCTGCAACAGTCTGTGGCGGAGATGTCACAGAACGAAAAGGATGCAGCCCAGGCCCAAGAGACCCTTCGGACCAAGACAGCAGCACTGGCAACCCTGACTCTGGGCGAGTTCCAGGAGCAGGTAACGTTTTGGGAGACGCGTTCTGCGGTGACTGAGCGAGCCCTAAGCGATGCCAGGAGGCGACATGTCGAGCATAAGCAAATTACTGCTCGTCTGCAAGAACAACAGGCCAGGTTGGAAAGCCGGCTGATCGTGATTGTTTCAACCTTAGCAGAGTTGGAAACCGAGCGGGAAAACCGGCGCGTTCAGGCTTCCGGGATGAATGTCCAATTGGAGGAATTGCGCAGCCTGATCGGACCAGCGGAGAAGGAACTGGAAACCACAGAGGCAAAGGAAGTGGAATTGCAAAAGAAAGAGACCGAAGGACAGGCAGCGCTAGCGCGCGTCGAGCGGACTTATAACCAGATCCAGCTTGACCTGGACCGCAAGCAGGAGACCCTACTGAACTTGCGCCAAAAAATCGAGGACGACTTTGGTCTGGTGGCTTTTGAGTACGCCATGGATGTTTCCGGTCCCGTGCCGCTGCCGTTTGATGGGATGGTGGAGCAGTTGCCAGTGGTGACCGTGCTGGCTCCTGACCTGGAAGACAATATGATCCGCCAGCGGGCACAACTGCGGCGCATGGGGGCGATCAACCCCGAAGCACAACAGGAATTCAAGTCGGTTAAGGAGCGCCACTTCTTCCTGACGACGCAAGTGGAGGATTTGCACAAGGCGGAAGCCGACCTGCGCCAGGTGATCACTGAACTGGACGAACTGACCCGCCGCGAATTCCAGAAAACATTTGTGGCGGTGGCAGAGGAGTTTCACATGATCTTTCACCGGTTGTTCGGCGGTGGGTCGGCGCGACTGACCCTGACCGATCCCGAAAACCTGACCGAGACCGGTATTGACATAGAAGCGCGCCTACCGGGACGGCGCGAGCAGGGTCTCTCCCTGCTCTCGGGCGGTGAGCGCAGCCTGACAGCGATTGCATTGGTCTTTGCCCTGCTTAAGGTTTCACCGACTCCCTTCTGCGTGATGGACGAGGTGGATGCCATGCTCGACGAGGCCAACGTGGGCCGCTTTCGGGAACTGCTGCTGGAGTTGAGCAAGGAAACACAGTTCATCATCATCACCCACAACCGCAACACAGTTCAGGCAGCGGATGTTATTTATGGGGTGACAATGGGACGCGATTCGACCAGTCAGATTATCGGCCTGAAACTGGATGAAATTTCAGAAGAGTACCTGAAGTAGTTACTCCCTTTTACAGCCATATTGGAAATCGAAAGCGGTTAGCGACAGAGCTAACCGCTTTCTGATCAATTAATGCAAATAGCCAGTGGTAACCGCGAATTACGGTGTCGGTGTTGGCAGCTGCGGAGCCGAGTTGGCGTATGCCGTAGCAGTAGCATACAAATCAGCGAAAGCACTATCCAAGCTGGGTTGATCGGGGACGTTGGCTGTCCAAGTACTGGCAACCACAATCTTGGAACCATTCCGCTGGTCTGTGAGCCATTGATTGAAAGCTGCGGTGACAGCGGTGTTGTATTCGGTATCTGTGAGCGGACGATCCTCATGCCCAAGAGCCTGGATAATATACCAACCTGCGATTCCCTGTACCGGTTGGCTGATCTCCCCAACCTTCAATGCAAAGGCGGGAGTTTCAAACTCTATAGGCCTAATACCTTTTGCAAACCACCCCAAGTCACCACCACTATCTTTACTGGTAGTATCGAGTGAGTTAGCGGCTGCCAGCGTGGCAAAATCAGCACCAGCCAGCAATTGTTGGCGAATGTTTTTGGCAGTTGCTTCGTCTGCAACAAGGATATCGCGTGCCCAGACTTCATCCTTCGCGTGTGCCACATTGGCGGTGACAATATCCGTGACGCGCGTGCGGTAGAGGCGGCTTTCAAAGTAGATCTTGCGGAAGTCGGTCTCGGTCATTCCCAATTTGGCATAGAAAGTCAACCCCTTCTTATAGGTGCTTTGGAACCCTTCGAGAGTATAGGGGGTGGCGGTCGGCGTTATGCTCGGAACGGTTGTCACCGTAGCAGTAGGCGTTATACTTGGAATGGTTGTGGCCGTAGCTGTCAAGTCGAGAGTTTGGGTCGGTGCCAAAGTCTCAGTTGGAGTGACAGTGGCGGGAGTAGTCGGTGTCATTAAAGCAATCTGAGTTGATGACAAGGTCGAATAAACGAGCGGCGTGCTGGTGGGGGTGGGAGTAGGAGTTCCGTCCGGGTAATAACTATAAGCGTCCTGGATGGCTTTTTCTATATCTGCCTGCGTAACGACAATCCCAACCGCCCTGGCATATTGCCGGATGAGCAGGTCGTTGGTGATGTCTTCAATCACCTGTTGCCCAATTGTAGATGGGGTTGCCAATTGCGTTTGAATCTGGGTCAATGTTGAAGACAAACTCGAATCTGTCGAGGGGTCAATACCGAACATCTGAGCGAGTTGGTAGTATTGCATGTATTGGTCAACATATTGTTGGCGAGCAATCTTGACTCTCACCTGGAACTCACGCATATTGACGGATTTGCCATTGACTGTGACCACCGGTTGGCGGGCTTTCAGGACGGTTTCATTCAGAATCCCATAACCAATGAGGCCTGCGATGATTACAATGATTCCAATAGCAACCGAGGTGATGAGTTGTGTCTGGCGGCGCTCGCGTTCCAGGCGAGCCAGGTGCTTCTTGGATACGATCTTGGTGGGCTTATCTTTTGCCATAAATACCTCAGATGTAATAATGCCATTACGGGCTATAAACTTTATTCAGCCTATTCATCGCAATGGTATGCGTATAGTCATTAGAGGGCACGGAACCATTCCATGCCCTTTCACGAAAATTGATTTGATTAGCGATCGTCGCGTTCGCTGCCAGAAAAGGGAAGCAAGCCGATGTGACGGGCGCGTTTGATGGCAGTGGCAAGGACGCGCTGATGTTTTGCGCAAGTACCTGTCTGGCGGCGCGGGCGGATTTTACCTTCTTCGGTGACCAAGCGGCGCAGTACATCCGCCTGTTTGTAGTCAATTGTCAGGTGCTTATCAGCGCAGAACTGGCAGACTTTGGGGCGGGCGTAATAACGGCGTTCACCGCCCTGATCCATATCGTTTTCGTTGCGAGGTTCACGTTCCATAAGGACTTTAACTCCAATTTACCCTGGGTAGCGGCGATTTATATTGCTTTACAGCTTCGTCGCTATCTCTAGAAAGGCTAGAAGGGAAATTCGTCTTCCCCAGGCTGGCCTTCGGATACTTCCGGGACGACAGGCTCATCACTGGCCGGCGGATGGCTATTTGCTTCACGGCGCTCACCGAGCATCATCATTTCATTGGCGACGATCTCGACGGTGGAGTGCTTGACGCCTTCTTTATCTTCCCAGTGTCGGGTTTGCAGGCGGCCTTCGATGTAGACTTGTTGACCCTTGGTCAGGTATTGTTTGCAGATCTCGGCCAGGTTGCCCCAAGTGACAACGTTGAACCACTCTGTTTCGGAATGGCGTTCGCCGTCAGCGGTATTCCAGGAACGACTGGTGGCGACCGTGAAGGTCGTTACCGGACGGCCTGAAGGGGTATAACGCATTTCAGGGTCGCGCCCCAAATGACCGATCACCATCACTTTGTTCAATCCACGACTCATTGCGTCCTCCTTACTCGAAAGGCAAAAGTCAAAAAACCGACAATGGTACTTTTATTCAACGGCAGTGATCATATAACGTATAACCGGCTCCAGGAAGCGCAGATTCTGGTCCATCGTAGCGGTGGCGGTGGGTTCGAGACTGAGATTGAACAGCACGTATTGACCTTCACGATGCTTCTTGATGGTGTAAGCCAGGCGCTTGCGGCCCCAAACTTCGACTTTGTCCACAATGCCGCTAGTCTCGATGACCCAACCCTTGACCTTTTCGACGACGCCGTTAAACCCAGCCTCGTCCAGGTCAGGATGGACAATACAGACTAACTCATAATGACGCATAGGAAAACCTCCTTTCCTCGGGATATGCTCCCGGACATTCACCGCAGGTGAGCCGGGGGCGGAAGGCAAGCCGCGGGGCGGCTTGAACGGGCTGTATTGTAAGCGAAAAGGGCTGTTTTGGGGAGGCCTTATTTTATATAAACCGGATTGCTGAATATCCACCCACGCTGCTTCCACAGATAGTGCTTATAAGCTTCTATTCGATAAACTCCCGGCTCGTTTGTGATATACACCAGTGTCTCGCTGTGGGCGGTCTTGACCACATTCCCATTCCTGACCAGCCGGATTTCAGCAGTAGAAGGGAATTTGGCTTGCAACGTTACTGCGCCAGAGAGAGAGATTTCGTCTCCCATGATAGCGGTACTGTCTTTGCTCTGGGCAGAGAAGTGGAAGCCACGCGTCGAGGCGGGTAGGTCGTAGCCAATGAAACAATGACCGGAGCCCAGAGCATCAAAGACCATTTTGCGGTCGCGGATTAAATCGCCGGTGAGGGGAGTGGGCGTCAGGGCATGGGTGTTTATCGTAGAGAAATGATACTCGTATGGGAATATCACCTTATGCAGCGGCCCGAGGGACTTATGCTGGGCATGGGCGTCCGAGCCGCCAACTGCCACCACGCGCTGGCCTTTGGCGGTCAGTTCGTCCCAGCGGCGCAAGGTTTCTGGCAAAGGACCATGTGGGATGAACTCCGGGAAGTATGCAAGAACAACTGCGTCCCATTTCCCTTTGGCGACCGATTTAAGTTCGCTGAAGCCGTTCCAGAGTTCGATCCCAGTGAACCCGGTAACATCCCAATCCACCCAGGAAATATCCGTCTCGCCGAATGCTGGCATGGCAGGGTCCACCGGGTGAGCGATGAAGGAAATGCCACCGGCGAGGCGCACCGCGTCTATCAGTGCTTGGGGATTGCCGGCCAGGGGAGCCAGTTCGCGGTCGGCGCCGAAGACGAGCAGGTGATTCTTCTGCGGGTCGCGGCCCTGGTCATGGATCTCCTCGCAAGCCAGCAGGAGAACTCGTTTTTTGCCATCCCGATAGTATTCGTTCGCTCCCTGCACGAGGATGTTGTGGTCGGTAACGATGAGTACATCCACAGCAGTTTTAAGGGCAGCATGCCCCAAGTCCGCATGAGTGCCGGACCCATCGGAGTAAGTGGTGTGCATATGCAAGTTGACGATCAATTCGTGCATGAAAGTCCCTTTCTGCAAAACTTGCCAATAGGATCAGGTTCCCTGAGGATAACTGTGGCGATGGAGTAAACCAGGATTCTTGTTTGACGGTTTACCAGAATAACAGGTATAATTCGACGGCTAAAAACTCTGGAGGCTCAAAAATGCAAAACTTTCTAGATGGTGGATTGATTTTAACATCAATTGCCCTGGTCATCAGTATTATCCTGCAAAGCAAGGGCGGCGCGGG
>CAIQQN010000274.1 GCA_903873975.1 uncultured Anaerolineales bacterium | reverse complement strand
CCGGCTCATCCCGGCGGACTGGAAGCGCTGGCAGCGGATCCTGTCCGTGGCCGCCGTGGGTGGGCTGGCAATGACCGCCTGGGACCTGGTCATGGACCCGGTCATGGTGGCCAGCGGGCACTGGGTCTGGGACGATTTGCTAAGCAAATCGTCCCACACCCAGTGCCCGCTGGCCACCATGATCGGGTCCATCACCAGGTCCCAGGCGGTCATTGCCAGCCCGCCCACGCAGGCCACGGACAGGATCCGCTGCCAGCGCTTCCAGTCCGCCGGGATGAGCCGGTCGGCGATGACGAACGATGGGTAGCTCATCATGAACCAGGCGGCAGGGATGAGATACGGGACCAGGCCGAGGAACAGCGGGCCGAGTTTGTTTGTGTAGTGGTACGGGCCATAGATCAGCCCAGTCGCCACGCCAACGCTCTCGAACAGCAGGCTGACGGCGAACACCAGCGCCAGCAGGATCAGGGCGCGCCTCCAGCCTTCGCGTTGACCTGCATGCAGCAGGGCGAAGCTGAAGCCAACCAGGGTTGAAACAGGGGTGAGAAAGCGTGAGGGGGCAACGCCAACGGCGATGCTGACGATGGGATAGATGGTCAGCAGGACGTATAGAACGAGCAGGGCAATGGTGATGCGGCGCAGGGTCATGGCGGATCTATCCTCAGGGTTGATTTTACTCCTTTCCTTGGGTGGGGGCGTTGGGCAGGTGAAGGGTCCGGAACGCACCGGGCGGGTGGGGGTTTATACTCACGGAGAGGACTAACCTGCAGAGTACTGCGAAAATAAATGCATAAAATAAAGGGAAGTTCATCGATTTATGCAAGAAGCAGTATTTCCAGATAAATTGGTTGGGTGTATACTCTTCCAAGCAAATTCCATAGGAGGTTCCTTTTATGAAACGTGCAGTCAGTATCAGCATCGGCTCGTCCAAGCGCGACAAGGCGGTCACCGTCAAGCTGCTGGGCGAAGAAGTTAGCATCGAGCGCATCGGCACCGACGGTGATATGGAAGCCGCCGCCCTCAAATATAAGGAACTCGACGGGAAAGTGGACGCCTTTGGCGTCGGCGGCGCAGACCTGGGCCTGATGGTGGATGATAAATGGTACCGGCTCTATTCGGTCGAGAAGATGGTGCGTTTTATCAAGCAGACGCCCGTGGTGGATGGCACCGGTTTGAAGAATTCATTGGAGAATAAGGCCGCACCTTTTGTGGAAGCCAGGCTCGGCGATTACATCATGAAGAATGGCGGGAAGAAAGCCTTTGTCATGACCGGCGCTGACCGCTGGGGCCTGGCACATGGATTTGTAAAGGCAGGATATGAATGCACCTTCGGAGACCTCATGTTCTCGCTGGGCATTCCGATTGCGATCCATACCGAAAAACAGCTCAAGTCTTTGGCGGCTGTCTTGATGCCCCTGGCGGGGCGCCTGCCGTTCGAATGGGTCTATCCAACCGGCGAGAAACAGGAAGAGCGCAAGCCGAAGTATCCGAAGTGGTTCGAGTGGGGTACGGTGATCGCCGGTGATTGCCATTATATCAAGCGTTATATGCCGGATAATATGAAAGGCAAGGTGGTGGTGACCAACACCACCACGCCGCAGGATGTGGAATTGTTTCGCAAATGCGGCGTGAAAACCCTGGTTACGACGACTCCGATAATGGACGGGCGTTCGTTCGGCACGAACATGATGGAAGCCGCACTGATCGCCGTCTCGGGCAAGGGCCGCGCCCTGACCCACACCGAGTACGAGGAAATGCTGGCGAAACTCGGTTTCGAGCCGTCCTTGCAGGAATTGAATTAACCATAGTCCCTTCGGGGATGACATCCCCCTTGGAGATGATAAGACTGTAGAGTTTTTCCCTGTGATGGGAAAGGAACTCTGCCGCTCCCCCGGCACCTGCGGCTGGGGCAGGTGTGTAGTGAAGCAAGAAAAGGAGAATTTATGGATGCAGTCGTGACTGCGGGCGGAGTTCCGCTCCCGGAAGAGCCCTTGTACGATGCCACCCGGGGTAATCCCAAGGCGCTGGTGGACGTGGCTGGCAAGCCGATGGTCCAGTGGGTGCTGGATGCCCTGAGTGAAGCCCAAAGCGTTGACAACGTCATCATCGTCGGCTTGACCGAAAAGACCGGCCTGAAGTGCGGGAAGAAGAT
>CAIQQN010000273.1 GCA_903873975.1 uncultured Anaerolineales bacterium | reverse complement strand
TTTGCGTAACGCAGAAATAATACGTTCTTTCTGGTTCGGATCCACTTCCGCAAACAGGTTGGCCTGGTCTGCCCGCCGCCAAAGGGCCTCGTCGCGCATCTGGTTCAGCTCAGCGCCGGTCAGTATTCCAGTGACCGGCATACCGGTAGCCTGGGCCACATGCAAGGCCACCCGCCGGTTGTCGCCGGTGATTATCTTGAGGGTTACTCCCAGGTTCTTCAGATCAACAATGGTTTTTTGAATATCCGGTTTGGGCGGATCGAAGAAAAGCAGGAAACCAATAAAGGTCATATCGCATTCTTCTTCGACAGGATATTCCGGTTGCGGAGCGACCTCTTTGGTCGCCACACCCAGCACCCGGAAGCCCTGCTCACTCCAGTCAGCAAACTTTACCTGCAAGGCATCCTGGCGTTTTTTATCCAATAAAACAGCCTGGCCATCTTCCAGGATATGCGTGCTGGCTTCCAGGACGTTATCCAGCGCGCCCTTAGTGATCAGGGTATAGGTCGATTTTTGCAATGTGGTGTCCTGCACGGAAATGCTCAGGCGCTTGCGCACAAAATCATAGGGAATCTCTTCAGTTTTATTGAATCGCCCGATCTCGGGTTGTGCGTGTTGCAGAATAGCCTCATCCAGCGCGTTCACAAGCCCGGTTTGGAAATGTGCATTAAGGTATGCGTTTAAGAAAACCTGGTCGGAAGCATCCCCGAGCGGGTCGAGGGCGCCATCCAGGCTGACCACGCCCAAGGTAAGCGTGCCGGTCTTATCAGTACAAAGCACATCCATGCTGCCAAAGTTTTCAATCGAGGCCAATTGCCGGACGATGACACCCTTTTTGGCCATGCTCTGGGCCCCCTTGGAGAGGGTGATGCTGATGATGGCTGGCAGGAGTTCAGGTGTCATGCCAACAGCCAAGGCGACCGCGAAAAGCAGCGAGTCCACTACCGGTTTCTTCAAGAAAACGTTGATCGCAAATACCACCAGCACCATGACCATCATAACCTGACTTAACATGCTGCCAAACTTGCGAATGCCGCGCTCAAATTCCGTTTCAGGCGGGCGCAGGTTCAGTTTCTCGGCGATCTGGCCAAACTCGGTGCGTCTCCCCGTCTCAACGATCAGGAGGCGGGCGCTGCCGCCGCTCACATTGGTGCCCATGAACACGCAATTCGTCCGCTCAGCCAGGCTGGCGCCTTCGGCTACGGTCCCGGCTTTCTTTTCTACAGGAAAGGTTTCGCCGGTCAGCACTGCCTGGTTCACGAAGAAGTCATCTGCCTGTATTACCACCCCATCCGCGGGGATGATGCTGCCCGCTGATAACAGAACCACATCACCGGGCACCACTTCTTCGGCCAGGATGGTTTGTCGCCCCCCATCGCGCAGTACGTTGACTTTGAGGGTCACCCGACTGCGCAGCTTCTCGACCGCGTTGCTGGCACCATACTCCTGGATAAAGCCCAGGACGGCACTGGCGATGACAATGGCGAGGATAATGCTGGCGTCGATCCATTCCCCGGTGACAACCGAGATAATGGCCGCAAAAACCAGGATGAGCACAAGCGGGCTTTTGAATTGGCCCAGGAGAAGGAGCAGAGGAGCTGACTTTTTGTGACCCTGCAGTTCGTTGTGCCCGAATTTGTTCAATCGTTCTTGAGCCGATGCGCCACTCAACCCTTGCGGAGAGCTTTGCAGGGTGGCGAACAGGTCTTCGGGCGTACGGTTCCAATAGGGTGAAGCTGGTAATGATTCCTGGTTCATGGAAAAATTCCTCTGAGGACTAATTGGTGATGGAAGGATATCGTTATTTTATTCCATTATTCCCCAATCCGTAAATATTGCTCGTCATTCTCACCATATCCAGGGCAATAACCGATAACGAACACGCCTGGCATATTTCGGGTAGCCCGGCAGCTCTTGTTGTAGAGTGCGATCTTCCAGAGCCGTCCGAACGGAAAATAAGATGCCGATCATCGCCCCCGGAATCAATGCCCAAAGAGAACCGAGCAGCAAGGGAATGGAAATCATGAGAACGATGATGCCCAGGTACATGGGATGTCTTACCCAACTGTATGGACCGGTATCAATCACCTGTTGACCACGGTCATCCTGGATGCGCTTGCAGAAGCAGTGTCCATCGCTGCCATGTGTAAAATGTTTCTCCAAGTAGGTGGTAAATTAGTTCCTAACCACACTAAAAGTGTCCCGCAGGTTTCCGTAATTCAGACTCGTTCTTACCCAAACTTGCAGGGTACTGCGCACCATCATTTGGTTATAAATCATTTGCAGCAACGTTCCAGAATTGTGAACAACCTCTTCTGCTGGGGGCAGTAGAGGTTGTTTGCCAGAGGCCAATATTTTGACTCTGTGATGCTTGCGCCGTGGTCTATGGAAAAGGTGGGTTACTTAACTTTATCGAGTGAGATACCGAGCGCGTCTGCGACACCTTTGCCATAGGCTGGATCGGCCTTCAGGCAGTTCCCGATGTGGCGGATCTTAATGAATTCGGGTGCATCTCCCATCGCCCGGCCTGTGTTCTCGAATAACACCTTCTGCTGCGCCTTGTTCATCAAGCGGAAGAGCTTTCCGGGCTGGGTGTAATAATCGGAATCGTCCTCGCGGAAATTCCAGCTGTCCGCTGCGCCAGATAGATCGAGGGGGGGATCCTTGTATTCGGGCTGCTCCTGCCACTCCCCAAAGCTGTTCGGTTCGTAACCGAGGGTGGCCCCATGATTGCCATCCACGCGCATTTGACCATCACGATGAGAGGCGTGCACAGGGCATTGTTTGGGGTGGTTCACCGGGATCTGGTGGTGGTTGACACCCAGGCGGTAGCGTTGGGCATCGCCATAAGCAAACAGGCGGCCCTGCAACATCTTATCCGGCGAAAAGCTGATGCCAGGCACCACGGCGGCGGGATTGAAGGCTGCTTGTTCCACATCCTGGAAATAGTTCTCCGGGTTGCGGTTCAGTTCGAGCACACCCACCTCGATCAGGGGGAAATCCTTCTGTGACCAAACCTTGGTCAGGTCAAAGGGATTGAAGGGCATCTTACTGGCCTGTTCTTCGGTCATGACCTGGATGTCCATCGTCCAGCGGGGGAAATCGCCCTTGGCGATGCTCTCGAACAAGTCACGTTGATGGCTTTCGCGGTCCTTGGCAACGATCGCTTCCGCTTCCTGGTTGGTCAAGTTCTTAATGCCCTGCTGGGTATGCAGGTGGAATTTGACCCATACGCGTTCGTTTTTGGCATTGATCATGCTGAAGGTGTGACTTCCAAAACCGTGCATGTGGCGGTAGGAATACGGTATCCCACGTTCGCTCATGGTGATGGTGATCTGGTGCAGCGCTTCGGGGAGAGATGTCCAGAAATCCCAATTATTGGTGGCGGAGCGCAGGTTGGTCTGCGGATCGCGTTTGACCGCCCGGTTAAGATCAGGAAACTTGTGCGGATCGCGCAGGAAAAATACCGGGGTATTGTTACCAACCAGGTCCCAGTTTCCTTCTTCGGTGTAAAACTTCATTGCAAAGCCGCGGATGTCGCGCTCCGCATCAGCAGCGCCGCGCTCGCCAGCAACGGTGGAAAAGCGCACGAACGCTTCGGTTTCCTTGCCAACCGCGGAAAAAATCTTGGCCTTGGTGTATTTGGTGATGTCATGAGTGACGGTAAACTTGCCGAAAGCCCCCGAGCCCTTGGCGTGCATACGACGCTCCGGGATCACCTCCCGGTCAAAATGGGCCAGCTTTTCCAGATACCAGACGTCCTGTAAAAGCATGGGTCCGCGCGGACCAGCGGTCATGGCATTTTGATTGTCGGCTACCGGGGCGCCCGCGGCGGTGGTCAGTTTCTTTTTCTTGGTCATCGGAATCTCCTTTTCTGAAATCTAATGAACAGGTTTTATAAATCAGCTTGCAACTGGGTTGGGAAAGTGGTCATCCTTTTTATAGGGGTACCTCCTTGATAATAATTACTAGCGGATAATTATTATCCACCAGCAGGTAAAAAAAAGAAAATACTCGTCAACCACCTTGTCTGCAATCAGAGCAAAGCCCGTAGAACGTGATTTGAGGGCGGACGATCTGAAAACCGGAAGTCTTCTCAAGCTTCCTGATAGAAGAAGGATCAAGATCCATATCCCCATCCACGATCTTGTTACACTGCAGACAAATCAAATGGGGATGAGGATGAGGTCGATTGCCGTCATAGTGACTATCATCCCTCAGATCGATCTCCAAAACCTGGTTCATTTCCTTGAGCAGGGTCAGGGTTTTGTAAACAGTTGCCTGACTCATGGTCGGGAACCGGAACCGGATTTTTGCATAAAGCTGGGCCGCGCTGGGATGCCCTTCGCTGGCGGCAATCAAACGCACCAACTCGACCCGCTGGGGTGTCAGCCGGAAATTGCGTTGTTTCAGCGCAGTGATCAACTCATCAAATCGGACTATCGGATCAGGCATAGATAGCACTTTTCGATATTAAATATCTATAGATAATAATTATCCACAAGTATACTTGATGAAATTGGAAATAACAAGACATGGGATTTATTTTTTCAAAGTGGGAAGAATAAATGCACCCGGGAAAAAGCTGCATGAACGAAACATTTATATCCATATCTAAAACGCAAAAAGTCCGAGCCGGTACTGCAAAGCTTCAGCCAAATGCACCGGATGGATGCTCTCACTCCCGTTATCCACACGCAAAGGTGTACTCTTCAAGAACGGAATTAATCTTGTCGAGAATGACCGCTTCCGGCGTATTCTCGATCTGCCCGCTGCGAATTCTTTCCCATTGTCCCGGCATGAATTGGCTGGCCAACGTCAGTGGGAGTGTTTTCCCGCCGAGGTTTTGCATTAATTGTCCAAGCGCAGACTGGACCTGGGGATTTCCCCAATAATATCGGAGGCGGTCGCTCCGGCTGAATTTGCGCGCCAGGCGTTGGGAAGCTTCTTCTCCGCAGTAGTATTTCTGCCAGTGTTCCGGTTGACGGGTCATCACCTCTTCCAACACATCAACGAGATTAGAGCGCCGCTCGGTGTGGATCAGCTCATTCTCTATCATCGCCAGCGCAAAGACCGCCTCCCGGAAGGCGAAGGTCAGAGCCGGGCCGACTTTCAGGATGGCGAAATGGTCGCGGACAAGATTCTGAAGGTTTTCACCCGTCTGGTAATCGGTGGAGTGCGCTTCGTAGATAAATGGGATTGTCTCGGCAAAGCGCACCAGGGGGAGCGCCGCTTCAGGGTTGTAATCCAGGATGAAATCATCGCCAAACTCGACACCTGGCTGAACCACCAGGGCGATGACGCGCTCCCAGGCTGAGTCCAGACCTGCGCGTAAAAATGCTGCGTGGGTGACATCGAGGGCACGCTGGGCATCCTCCACTTTTGTCACACTTACGCCATCTTCGTGCGTCCTAGCCCCTCCAGGAATAGGAACTTCAGTACCGATAACATAATGAGGTTTGCAGTCCGGTTCAAGTTCCGAAGAGGAGCTCTCGGCAGCCTTTGCCAGACAAGCGGCACGGCGGGCAGCCAGTTCCACGTCCAGTGGGTGGGACGGGTCATCGTCGCCCAGTTTCATGCTGGCATCCAGATGGATTTTCGTGTAGCCAGCCTGCACGTAGGCTTGCACCATGTCAGCTGATTTTTGCATGGCGCTGGCGGCAGGTTCGTTTTGCCAGGCATAAGGCCCGAGGTGATCGCCGCCCAGGATCAACCGTTCGGTGGGAAAACCGTTTTCAGCGGCCAGAGCGTGGATAAAGGCGACGAAGGCTTCCGGGGTCATGCCGGTGTAACCGCCAAATTGATTAACCTGGTTGCAAGTGGACTCAACCAGCAGCGGCTTATTTCCCCGCATGGCCGCCTTCAGCACCCATGGATGGGCGGAACAAATCGAAGCAATGCCGCGGGCTTCCCCCTGCTTTTGGGCGCACACGATTTCATCCAGCAGATGGGACATACTTTATTGCCTCATCCAGCCCTGGTTGGGCAGAGGTGCCACCAGCAGCACGCGTGGAGAGAGACCCGCAAACCGCTCCCAGCTGGAGGGCTTTTTCCAGTTTCCAGCCGTTCAGCCAGCCGGAGAGGAATCCGGCGTCGAAGCTGTCCCCAGCGCCAACGGTATCAACAACTTGCACAGGAAAAGCGTTGGCCCTGGCAACTTCCTCCCCGCGGCAGGCAAGCGCGCCCCGGGCTCCCAACTTCACGGCAACCAGGCCGCACTTCCGACCTAGGGCTTCTGCTGCCACCTCGACTGTCGAAGCGCCGGTCAAGGCTATAGCTTCATTTGCGTTGGGCAGGAAGACGTCCACCAGGTCGAGCAACTCGTCCAGGGCGTGCCATGCGCCCGAGGGATCCCAATTGGTGTCAAGGGAGGTGGTTAGGCTAAGAAGGTGGGCGCGCTGGAACAGGTCCGGAAGGCCCGGTTGGAGGGCTGTCTGCAGGAAATAACTGGCGATGTGCAAATGGCGGGCCTGTTGCAGCAATGCATCCGTCACCTGTTCCGCCCGCAGGCGATCGATCGCCCCAAGGTTCGTCAGAATGGCACGGTCGCCCTGAACTCTGGCAATAGGGCGGCTGAGAATAACGCTCAGCCCGGTCTGCAGGGTCGGGTCCACGATTACGTTGGTGATGTCCACGCCGCGTCCGGACAGCTCATCCAGTATGAAACGCCCGAAGGTATCGTCACCGCAGACGCCAATGAAGGCGACCCGCAGCCCGAGCCGCGCTGCCCCGCAGGCGAAGATGGCCGAGGATGAGCCAATTGTCAGGATAGCCGAATCGACCAATTTCTCGACCTGGCCGAATTCGGGAGTGACATCTCCGGTAAGGATCAGGTCAGGGTTGATTTCGCCGGCAACGAGAATATCGAAGGTTCTTATCATAAGTTTGTTGTAATGGCGGACCTGCATCCCCCTGAGGGGATGCTTCGTGATGTCTGCCCGAATGGACACCCAGGTCCGCGCTTACAAATTAATAATTTTTATACCAGTCCGGCGTGATCTCGATTGAGGAGTAGAAATCTGTCCAAGGCCTGGCGAGTTCTTTGCATAAATTGGTGAGGGCCTCCAAGCGTGGTCGGGCGATATCTTTCAGGAACGCCGCACGCTCTAGGCCTGTCAACCCGACTGCCTCCTGCCAGATGGCCCGCCCGACGGCAATCCCAGAGGCGCCCGCCTGGCAAGCCACCTTGACCTGGCGCAGGTAAGTCTCGTAATCCACTGCGGCGGAGAGCAGGATCCAAGGCGCCTGGCTGGCGGAGGAGATCTCACCGCAGGCTTTCGCCCATTCAGATTCAAGCGGCTCGGCAGCGATGTCGAGCGGGAACTCGGCCTTGAGCACGTCCACGCCGGGGATCGTCAAACGGCGGGCAGTCTCAGTAACCACATAGCGTTTTTCGCCGGATGCCAATTTCTTACCAGCATGCAGAGCATATGAGAGCGGCTCAAGCATGAGGCCAAGATCATACCGGCTGCACTCGTCCACCACCTGCCGGACAAAAGCCTCGATCTCTGTGGCGGTCGGCGAATCGGGGTGGTAGTAGACCAGCAGCTTGATCATGCTGGCGCCCATCCGTTTGGCCTTCTCCAAGCTCCAGCCAGGCAGGATCTGGCTCAACCGGGCGGTTGGCTCGCCGCCGTAACCAGTCGACTCGACCGCCACCACGAAGGGCGTTCTTCCGCTGAGAACACCGTTGGCGATTGCCTGGGCAGCGCTGTATTCCGGGTCGAGCAGGACAGCCGTGGCTGCTCCGGCGAGGGCGGCAGTGACATCCAGCTTGAAGCGGGTCAGGTCGGCATCACTGACCGAGCCCGGGTTCGCCGGGTTAAGGGCCCGCCGCAGGTTCTGGCGATGATCCAGGGCCAGGCAGGTGAAGGTGGCTCGGGGGGATGAGCATTGTTGCAGGCCGCGCAGTTTACCGATGGATAATTGTGTCCTGGTCATACGTCTATTTTAAAGGCAAATGATGCGGAATGCAGTCAGAATCCGGTTCTTCAAGATGAAGTTGATGTTGTGCTCCCGTCCCCAAGCACAGGCGGCATTGAAATCCACTCCTGTATCGGTGTACTCAGCCGCGAAGACAGCTTTGCCAGCCGTAATGAATGGCAGTACCTGGTTGCACCAGCCCTGATCGAAGCAGTCCTCGGTGATAGCGAAATCGAAGAAGGGCAGCAAGTCCGCCACCATATCTGGAGCGTTCTTTAGGCCGATTGCCAGTCCACGGGCGTGGGCTTCGTTGACCAGCCAACGGGCATAGGCGAGCTGGTCAGAGTAGGTGATCGGGAAGCCGGTATCATTATCGTGGATTTGGATGTTATCCGGTTCAACCGCGTCAAAGCCTTTGGCTTTGCACAGGTCCAGGCGGAGGCGCATGATTGGGGCGAGCAGGTCGATTCGGCGAACATCCAGCCACTTTTCGCCTGCCCAGCCCTCATAGTCTTTGCCGAGCAACTCGGGCGGAAATTGACCGGTGTCGGGGCGACCGTCCTCGCGCGAGCCGACGGAGATGTAGCAGATAACCTTGCGGCCTTGGTCGTGCAGGGCTTTCACGACCGAGGCGTCGTTATCGAACAGGTCGATGTCATAGACCTGGGCGTCCACGCTCAGGTCGACCGGCGGGTCGGACAGGTGCCACTGCCAGGTCAGGCCTGGAGCTGGGTGCCACCAATCAGCGGCAGGGAAAGTTGGAATAGAGGTCAAGGTCAAAGTTGCAGGCTCCAAATGTGGGGCGCAGGAGGCGAGCAAGAAAAGAATAAACAGGGATAGGAATGGTTTACGGAACATGGTGACAGGTCGGACGGGAGACCTGCCGGACCAACCCCTTAGACCCTATAGACTTTGAACTGCGGCAGGTAGGCATGGTTCTGGGCGAACATGTCGTTGACCATGCTGCGGATCTCAGCCAGCGAGAGCACCGCGGCTGTCAGGGGATCGTTGCAGATGGCCCGGTAGATCATGACTGGATCACCGGTCAGAGCGGCGGTGATGGCCATTTCCTCGATGCCGCTGGAGAGCTGGGTCAAAAGGGCACACTCGGGCGGCAGGGACCCGACATGCAGGGGGTGGAACCCAGCTTTGTCCACGTAAACTGGCACTTCGACACAGGCGCCTTCGGGCAGGTTGGTGATAATGCCGGTGTTCGGCACGTTGCCGTTGAACTTGAAAGGATCGCCGCCCTTCAGGGCGTTAATGATGTAGGCGGCATATTCCAGGCCGCGTGCCAGGTCGCGGCGGGTAACCTCCCTGGCCAGTTCGACCCGCACGCCGTCCTTCCAGGTCGCCTCAGTCTTCTGGTATTCCTTCAAGATGTAGGCATATTCACCCGGGTTCCAGCCAGTGCCGTGGGTGCAGTATTTCTCGATCAGGTCGGGGCGCTTGCGGAACCACCAGTTGTATTCCGAATTGTGCCCACTCGACTCGGTCACATAATAGCCAAGCGCCAGGTACATCTCATTGCGGACCTGTTCCTCGTTGTAAATATCCGGGTTTTCGGTGATGGCTTTATGGATCTGGGGATAGGCGTCCTGGCCGTTGACCTCGTATTTGAGATACCAGGCCTGGTGGTTGATCCCGGCGCACAGGTAATTGACCTCGGGATACAGCGCCCCAATCCAGACCGCCAGCATCATGGCCGTCCCCTGGACCGAGTGGCAAAGTCCCGTGACGGGGATTGCCGTTTGGCGCTGCAGAGCACCGCATAGCATGGCCATCGGATTGGTGTAGTTGAGCAGTACAGCGTTCGGGCAATATTTTTCCATATCCCGGAGGATGTCCATCATCGGCGGGAGTGTGCGCAGGAAGCGAAAGATCCCGGACGGCCCGCGCGTGTCGCCAACATTGATGTCAATGCCGTATTTCTTGGGGATCTCGATGTCATAGCGCCAGACCTCGGTGCTGCCAGTCAGGATGGTGGTGAGCACCACATCTGCGCCTTTGAGGGCTTCAACTCGGTCGAGAGTGGCGGTTACTTTGGCAGGGTATTTCCCAGCCTCGATGAGTTTAAGTACGGTTTTGTGCGCAAAGTCGAGCCGTTCGGCGTCGATGTCCATCAGGGCAATATGGGCATCTTCCAGCAGCGGGAAGGTCAGCACGTCACGCACGAGCCCGGCGGTAAAGCCCAGGCTGCCAGCGCCGATGAAAGCTATTTTGGTCATGAAATCTCCTTGTAACAATCTTGTATTGGAATGCACCTCAGACGGGATGAATTCCGTGCTTCTCTATTTTATCCGAGTTTGATCCATCACCTAGCGTTTCAAACCGCTAAGGGAGATGCCCTCGATGAACTGTTTCTGGGCGAAGAAAAATACCAGGACCAGCGGGAGGATGCTGATGAATGCTCCCGCCATCAGGACGGTGAATTTACCGCCGTGCGACATCTGCTGCTGGAAGAAGGCCAGTCCCACAGTCAGGGTGGTGTTCGGAGCAGCCGGCATGTAGATGAGCGGGTGCAGCAGGTCATTCCAAGCGCCCTGGAAGGTGAAGATGCCCAAAGCAGCCAATGCGGGTTTGGCCATCGGCATGTAGATCTGCCAGAAGATCTGCGGCAGGGTGGCGCCGTCGACGCGGGCGGCATCCACCAGTTCGCGCGGGATGGTCAGGAAATACTGGCGGATCAGGAAGGTGCCGAATGCTCCTCCCCAGAAGGCTGGCAGCCAGAGTGGCACGCTGGTTCCAACCAGGTGAAGCCAGCTGAAGATGATGAAATTCGGGATCAGGGTCACGTGGAATGGAATCAGCATGGTCGCCAGCAGGGCAGTGAAAAGCAGCCCCCGGCCTTTGAACTTGACCACGGCAAAGCAGAAGGCGCCCATCGAACAGGTGAGAAGTTGTCCGATGGTGATCATCGCCGAGATGAAGATACTGTTGGTGAATAGAAGCCGGAAATCCAGGTCGATCGCAAAAAGCTCGCGGTAATTGTTGAGGGTGAGAGGCTGAGGGATCAGTGTTTTGGTGAATTGGTCGGCGGGCAGCTTGAAGGAGGTCGAGATCATCCAGAGGAAAGGGATCACCATGAGCAGCGCCCCGGCGATCAAAAACGAATAAGTGACGATATCAAGAATGCGGTTTTGTTTCATGATACCTCTCCTGCGGACCTATTCGTAGACCACATAGCGCCTCTCCAGCCAGAAATAGACCAGCATGAGCACCGCCACAATGATTGTCAGTTCGATGGCTTGGGCACTGGCCCCGCCGTAGTTGCCAAAATTCCAGGCATTGCGATAGATCGAGAAGACCACCACCGGGATGTTGCTGTCTCCCTGGCCCTGGCGGGTCAGCATGTAAATATAGTCGTAAGCCTGGAAGGCATTGATGGTGGACATGAGGGTCTGGAAGAATATGCTCGGGGTGATCAGGGGCAGGGTGATCTTGATGAATTTATTCAGCTCGTTGGCTCCATCCACCGTAGCGGCCTCGTAATATTCGCGTGGGATGGCGGTCAGACCGGCGAGGAAGATGATCATGCCTTCACCAATCGCCCCCCAGATGTTTACGATGACTACAGAGACCATGGCGTGGCTAGTGCACAGCCAGCAGACCGGAGGGAGGTGGAACAGCCCCAGGAGATAGTTAAGGATGCCGGTATCCTTGCCGTAGATCATGTTCCAGACCAGGGCGGTGGCAACCGCCGAGGTCACAGCGGGCAGGTAATAAGCGGTCCGGAACACTCCGATGCCGCGAATTTTGCGGTTCAGGAGCACGGCAACCATCAAGGAAATGATCACCACCCCCGGGACATACATGATCGAGAAGACGACCGTGTTCTCCAGGGATTTCAGGAATTTGGCATCCGTGAACAAGGCAATGTAATTCTTCAGTCCGGCCCAGGTTGGCGAGCTGAGTAGATCCCAATGGGTGAAGCTGAGGACGATCGTTGCTAACAGGGATCCAAAGGCGCTGAAGATCAGGCCAAAGAGAGTCGGCAACAGCAGGATCCACAGCCACATGCGTTCCCGCCCAAGTGGCTTGATGCCATATTCCATGGTGCCTCCACAAAAAAGATATCCCGCCTTGCAGGAAGAATTAGCAATGGTTGGGTGCAGAGGTTCCCCTGCACCCAGTTTAGTAGAAGTTATTTGTAATTCGCCAGCACCTGGTCGGCTGCGACCACCACCTCATCCAGGGTCTTGTTCAAGTCCGCTTCGCCGCGCCAGACGGGAGCCATGCCATCGCCCACCGTGGAAGCCCACTCGTCGTAGCCACGGAAGACCGGCTTCATGTGGGCGTACTGGAGCGCATCCAGGAAGACCTGCTGATTGATGACGATCTTCTGCTGCAGGAAGGCCGGGCTTTCAGCAATGGACTTGAGCACCGGGCAGGCGAAGCCCAGTTCCGCCAGTCGGGTTTGTCCGGCGTTGCTAAGCACGAACTTGAGGAATGCGAAGGCCTGGTCGGGATGCTTGCTCCCCTTGGCGATCACAAACCCAGCGCTGTTGACGCTGGTGAAACGACCGGCAGGCCCATTGGGCATGGGTGCCACGTCGAAATTAAGGTTGGCATCCGCGTAGCCCGGGACCACCCAGTGTCCGAGTGGGGTCATCGCGGAGACCCCTGCCAGGAAGGTGTCACCACCGTATTGACCCGAGGTGTTTGAATCCGGGACTGACTTGTCCACGAAGGTCATTTCATAGAGCAACTGCCATGCCTGGCGAGCGTTCGGTTCTCCCAGCAGCGTCTTGGTGTGGTCGGCGCTGATAATGTCCCCGCCGTACGACCAGATCGCTTCGCTATATCCGGGCTCCATGTCCCACATGTCAAAGCTGAAACCATACTGATCAGTCTTGCCGTCGCTGTTGGTATCCAGCGTCAGCGACTTGGCAGCTGTGCGCAGGTCATCCCAGGTCCAGTCGGTGGTCGGGTAAGCCATGCCGGCATTGTCGAACATGTCCTTGTTATAGAACAGCACGATGGTCTGGAAATCGCGCGGCAGGCCGAAATAGCCGTCCGGGGTCTGGTAGGCCTGCAGCGTCTGTGGATAGAGGCCATCCAGCATGCCAGGGTTGGCGTCGATATACGGCTGCAGGTTCAGCAGCACACCCTTGCTCTGGTAATCCAAGTAGAGGGGGGCATCGATGGCGAACATGTCCGGCGGTGTATTGGCTGCCAGGAGAGTCTTGAGCTTGGTCCAGTACGAATCCCAGTCCGAGACCTCCACGCTGATGGTGATGGTCGGATTGGCTGCCTCGAAGTCCGCAACAATCTGTTTCCAGACCGTCAATTCAGCCGGGTCACCCCACATCATGAAGCTGAGTTGGGTTGGGTTTGCACTGGTACCGCCCGTTTTACCGCCACAGGCACTCAGCAGCAGGATGGCTACCAATGCGAGAGAAAACAGTATTTTTTTCATTCCTTCCTCCTTTACATAAGTTTGACTACGCTATCCAGATTCGTTGGATGATCTGGGTTCAACCCTTTTGAAATGGACCTTTCGAACGCGATCAATTGACCTATCGGCAGGTAGAGCACGTTCCGGATGGCTTCATCGATGCCTGATTCAAACTGGACTGAGGAACCCGCTTCTGCCATTTCGAGGAGGCGACAGCCAAGCATTTTCACATCCGCCAGCACCGCCGATTCGTGTTTCTCGTTTACTGAAGACCTCAGACCAATTACCAATGCCGACGGCACGATCATGCTCTTCGGCCCGTGGCGGAACTCCATGAAATGGAACGGTTCGCTGTGGCTGAGACTCATCTCTTTCATCTTCAGACTCAGTTCACATGCCAACCCATGGCGCGGACCGGACCCCAGCCAGTAGAAGCGGTCAATGCTGGTGTTGCGGCCCAACTCGGTTGCAAGGAATGAGTAGTTCTTCAGCACCCGCTGCCCGGCTTCTGGTAATTTCCACAGACTGGTATATAGATCTTCACGGCTAGACCAGAGACAAGCCAGTGCCACCGTCCCGAGATACAGTGTGGAGAAGGCGCGTGTTTGGGCCACAGACTGCTCCTGGCCGGAAGGCAGGACGATGTTGAGTGTGCCCATCTTTGCCAGCGGCATGTCGCCGTAGCAGGAGAGCGTCAACAGTTCGCCGCATTGATCAGAGAGGAAAGCCTGGCAAGCCCGCAGAGTCTCGGTGGTCTCGCCTGAGCGGCTGACCGCCACCAGCAGGGTTTTCCCGGAGATGT
>CAIQQN010000272.1 GCA_903873975.1 uncultured Anaerolineales bacterium | reverse complement strand
TTCGGGCACCATTTCTTCATAGGTCATAAAATGCGGGTTGACTTCCACAGAAACGGTTTTCTCAGTGCCATCTACAAGTTTAGCAATCTCGCGAATCACCGTCAGAAACGGTTTGCCCGAAACCTGTACATGGCGTGGATTGGTGGTGATTCCATCAATATTGAAAGCATCCAAAGCATATTTGATTTCATCTAATACCGCACTATCCAGAAAGAATTGCATTTCAAACTCCTATTTAATTTTAATTTTCACGTCCGCTGGAAGATTGGCAATCGTTCCGTCGGATGAAATGTCTATTTTAAGCCCTGGAAGCTGAAAACCGCTTCGGGCCGCGCCAAACGCCCAGACTTCTTCCAGGTCCAACTCCGCCTTGAGTTCACCCGTATGCTGGACAACCGGCCCAAGAGGCAGGAGCGTTCCTTCGCGTCCAAAGACGGGAATGTAATCCATCGGCACATCACGTTCAAACAAACCCGGTCCATCCACCCAGATCTGGTTCCAGATGTCGAACCATTTCCCGGCTGGCAGGTAAAAGCGCACCTTTCCTCCTGGCTCCACTACCGGTGCAACCAGAAGGGATCCGCCCAGCATGTACTGCTGTTCAAATTGCCAGGCAATCCGGTCTTCGGGGAAGGCCAAGACCATGGAACGCATCACTGGCATCCCGGTCTGACAGGCCTCCAGCGCGCAACCCTGCAGGTAGGGGATCAGCTGGTAACGCCAAGCCAACCACTTTCGGACAATTTCTTCTGCCTGCTCGCCATAGACCCAAGGTTCGCGCTCTCCCAAGCCGTGAAAACGGGTATGCGAAGACATCACTCCAGCCTGCGCCCAGCGGATGTACAACTCAGGTTCTGGGTTTCCAATCGCAAAGCCGCCAATATCATGGGCATAGAACGGTCCACCGCTCATTCCCCAGGCCTGCCCGCCGCGAATGCTGGCTGCCAGTCCACCCCAATCTGACTGTGGGTCGCCTCCCCATTGTACTGGATAACGCTGACCGCCAGCCCAGGCAGCTCGTCCCCAGACCATTGGTTCATCCTGGCTGTACAATTTGGTTGCTTCGTAAACGCAACGATTATATAGGTGTGTATAGACATTGTGCAATCGTTTGCCTTTATCCCCATTGAAGGCCACCACATCCTCGGGAACGGCTTCGCCGTAATCAGTTTTCATCACGCTGACGCCAATTTCAAACAACTGTTTGTGCTGGTCGCGATACCAATTGTAAGCATCCGGGTTGGTGAAATCGATGATCCCACTTGGCATCAGATGTGGCCATTTTTTATCGTCCGGCCAGGCAAACCAGCGGTGGATATAAGGGGTTCCGTCTGGGTTCTTGAGTAAATACCCTTTTTCAGATAATTCGTCGAACAACGGATTGCGTGTGGAAAGATACGAATATTCCCACAGATTCAGACGAATGCCCAATGCCCGCAGTTTTTTAATAAATCCTGCCGGGTCAGGGTAACGCGCCTGGTCCCACTGAAAATCGAAGCGGTCTTCCATTTTATGCCAGGCGCGGCCATCCAGCAAAAGCACGTCACAGGGAATTTTATGGTCGCGCAGTTTTTCAGCCACTTCCAACGCAATCTCAGCAGTTTGATAGTAGGCACGCGAAATCCACGTACCATAGCTCCAGCGCGGCGGCAGGGCAGCCCGGCCTGTCAGGTGGGTATAACGCTCCAGCATTTGGGCAGGACTTTCAGCGGCGATAAAGAACAAATCCAATTCAGTGTCGAAAACCTGCAGGATATAACTCCGGTGCGACCACTGTGGATACCCGACTCCATGTGATACCTTCGATGGAGTATGCGTAAACAAACCCCAGCCCTCCGGACTCCAGGCAAAAGGCGTGTTCTTGTACGATAGCTCGGAATTAAGTGTCGTGGCATCTTCATTCCAATTGTGGATGAGCTGACCACGCCGATTGAGGGCTGCCCATTTTTCTCCCAACCCATAGACCGGCTCACCGTTTCCCAGCGCCAGCGCAACCAACCAGGAATCAGCACGTTTCGCAAAAGGCGAGAAACGTAGTTGCCCTTCGATGTTTCGGTCAGTGACCGATTCATGAAGCAGTTTCCCGTCCCGGTAAAAGCGGATGCGCATCGGCCCGCTAATAATTTCAAGCGCCATATTCCCCGATTCAACCCGATAGCCACTTAGAATGGAAGTGACTTTCAGTGGAAGGTTTTCCGCCTCGGCAGACAAGATGCCATAATCAGGCTGACCATGCTCCATGATCAATCTCATCCGGAAAATGCTGGAAGCATAACAGGAGATCTCAAAATCCCCGGCCAGAGTGAGGAACACCGCGCGCGTGGATGTTTGTTCTTTCAGCGAGATCGCTTCCAGCGACTCATAGCCTTTTTGAAGGATGATGCCTTCATGGTGCAGAATCATAAATGGTGTACTCCAAACACGAGTTCTTGCTTACTTCATGCCGGTCGTCGCAATACCCGTGGTGATGCTCCGCTGCAGGAAAGCAAAAATCAGAGATACCGGGATCAGGGTAAGAACGGTCATGGCAAGAATTAAATTCCACTGCACGTTCAATTCACCCTGAAACGATGCCAGCCCTACCTGCAAAGTAAACAGCTTGTTATGCGTCAGCACAACCAGCGGCCACAGGAAATCGTTCCAGCGCCACATTACCGAGAAGATGGTCAATACTGCAAGCGCCGGACCCGAGAGTGGGATAATGATCTGGGCAAAAATACGCCACTCACTGGCACCATCGACGCGCGCCGCATCGATTAATTCATCTGGCAGGGTGAGCATGTACTGGCGCAGCAGGAACATTCCTGTGGGTGTGGCGATGGTGGGGATGATCACGCCTGTCAGAGTATTGTTCCAATGCAGCTTGGTGATGATCAGGAATTCCGGCACCAGAATGACCGTGGTGGGGACCATCAGCGTCGCGATCATAATAAGGAAGATTGTAGTGCTGCCTTTGAATTTGTACTTGCTCAAAGCAAACGCAGCCATGCTGTTCACGATCAGGGTGAGGATGGTTGCCACGACCGTGACAATGATGCTGTTCCTAAGATACGCTCCAAAGTTAAAGCTGGTGATGCCCTGTTCGTAATTATCCAAACTGAAAACAATGTGCTCGACTTTTGTAAGATCCTTGATATTGACCTTAAAGGTCTGAGTCGGATTTTTAGGATCAACCATGGTGGATTGTATCCCCAGCCTGCTGATCTCTGCCAACTGAACCGTTTGACCGTTCATGTTGACTTTGAACAGGGGCAAGGGTTGATCGTAGCCCGCCACCTGAACAGTATCCTGTTGATATGGGAAGAGGCGCGGTGGAAATGTATTGATCTCGCCAAGTGATTTAAAGGAGGAGAAAATCAGCCATGCAACAGGCCCGAACATGATGATCACGCTGAACCCCAGGTACAGGTAAGTCAGAATATCGGTAATATGGAATTGGTTACGACCGCGCGTGCGCGTGAGAAAGCGAATAATTGCACTCACATTACACCTCATTTCTCCGAAGGCCTAATTGGATGATGGTCATAATCACCAGCACGCCAGCCATCAAAATGGAAGCTGTTGAAGCGAGTCCCATTAGCTTGATCGGGCTGGAGAAGCCGTTCATGTAAATGTATTGCACAAGGTACATGGTCGCAGAACCAGGTCCCCCGCCGGTGAAGGCATAGACAATGTCGAAGACCTGCACTGCACGAATCAATGAAAGGACGGTCACAACCAGCATGGTTGGCATCAATAAGGGTAAGATGATCCCTTTGAATAGATTTAAATTGTTTGCTCCATCGATCTTGGCCGCGTCGTACAACTCAGTCGGAATTGCCTGCAATCCTGCCAGTAATATCAAAGTGTAGAAACCCATGTTTGACCAGGTGCTGATCATTACCATCCAGAAGCGAGCCCAGTTTGAATTGGTCATGAAGGGCTGCGCAGAAATACCCAAGCCCACTAAGATACCATTCAACAAACCGCTATCCTGCAAGATCCATTTCCAAATTAATGCCACAACGATTGGAGAAAGTAAAACCGGATAAAAATAGACACTGCGGAAAAATCCACGCGCCTTTATTTTCCCGTTCAGGACCAGGGCGGTGAGTAAGGAAATTACCACCATGATGGTAACTTGAAAAACGACAAATTGAAGCGTATTCCAAACCGAGCGCCAGAACAGATCAACAACGCAAGAATTGGGATCCAGAATGCTTTTGCAATCAAAGATCTGCTGGAAGTTTTGCATACCAACCCAGGGTCGGTCGGACAGGAAAAGGTTGGGATCTTTGGTGAAAGCATAGCCAAAATTGAGCAGCATTGGCAGGAGACTGAAAACGCCGAATACCAACAGGTTTGGCAGAACGAAGAAGTAGGGCATGCGGTGCATTCCAACCAGCTTTTGCAGCGGGTTGAAGAAGAATCGATCCAGGACATTTGTCAATAAGTCATAGGACCTTGCGAAAAACAAACTTAACCCGTCCCCCATGGTTTGGATAACACTTTTTCTCATTGTTTTTTGGGTCATCTTGCCACCTTTCTACATTCAAAAGCTGCGTTTTGTCGTGAAAGAAAATGTCACTTCGAAAAAATTTTATGGAAGATAATGCCAGGCAGTATTAAATCCTCACTCTTAGGGAAAAGCTGTCCAGGGAAAATTCCCTGGACAGCTCTTTGGATCATGCTCTATTTATGGTTTCTGAGCAATTGCGGTATCAATATCCGCTTGAAGCTTTGTGATCATCTCATCTAGGGTTAGCTCGCCTGTGAGATATTGAGAAATCCTGGTGACAGAATTCTGATAATACGCGAATGCGTTCGGATTGGGGTTCAACGCCCAGCCTTGATCACTGATATTCTGGACACTTGCAGTGAATGCGTCCAAAGCCGCCTTCACGTTGGGGTCAGTGGTGTTATAGGCGACACCAGCAGTGGCGACGGCTGTTTCAGCTGGCAAGGCCAGGGTATTGGCGCTGAAGGTGCTGTAGTTCTCAGGCTGCATCAGGAATTCCATGAATTTGGCAACTTCGGCGGGGTGCTGCGTGCTTTTGAAAGCCACCACGACTGAACCGCCGGCAATACCAACGCTGCCGCCAGCACCAGATGGAGTCGGGACGACCTGCCAATCGAAATTCTTGGCAACGGTCTTGGCCACATTGCCTACCTGCCAACTGCCAGACAGGCAGAAGACCATACTGCCGCTCATGAAGTCGTCAATGCATTTGTTACCACTCTTGACCCAAATTTGATTGTCGGTCAGGCCTTGATCTTGCCAATTCTTGAGCATCGTAACGGCATCGCGGAATCCCTGTGTATCAATAGTGAACTTGCTATCCGGGGTCAGTAATGTACCGCCGTCGCTGATGATAACGCTTGCCAGGCGGTGCCCGGTAGCGTCGATACCGATCGCGTATTTCACGCCGGTAGCTTTCGCTACTTGTGCGGCAGCATCCGTCCAATCCTGCCAGGTTGCATTGGCAGCAGGCAGAGCAACGTTAGCCTGCTGGAAGAGGGTGGTGTTGAC
>CAIQQN010000271.1 GCA_903873975.1 uncultured Anaerolineales bacterium | reverse complement strand
GTACCACTTCGCCGATCCGCCCTGCCATGCCGACTTGACCAAGCACCGAATTTCCCAGCGAAGCAGGCATGAATTCCGTGTCTTTGCGGCGCGGGCCGGAGGTCCCAATGACAAGATCGGCCTGGGGCTTGCCAGGTATTTTGACCTTGTGAGTGAGCGTTTTCTTCAGGGGTTTTAGTTCCGGTAGGGCCGGCAGTTCCGGCTGGAACGGGTTGGCCCAATCGCCCAGAAACTTTGCAATTTGCCCGGTGATGGCTTTCCGCTCGACTGCGCCGACGATGGCAAGCACCAGACCCCGGGGTCCGTAATGGATGCGGTGGAAGTCTACCAGGTCAGCGCGGGTGATGGCCTGGATCGTCTCCGGCCAGCCATCATCCGGACGGGCGTAAGGATGACCTTCAAACACGATCTGGTCAAAGGTCAGGGAGGCCATTTCAGCGGTATCCTGGGCGCGGATGGCCAGACCGGTCAGGAATTGGGCGCGCAGGCGCTCCACTTGCTCTCCGGGAAAGACTGGGCGGCGCAGCGCATCAGCCAGGAGGTCAAGCAGGAGCGGCAGGTCCTCAGACAGGCAGCGGCCGGTAAACCCGGCGGTATGGCCTCCAGCGCTGAAGGACAGGTTGGCGCCGGTGGATTCCAGGTCATCGAAGACCTTCTGGAAGTCGCGTTTCTCGCTGCCGCGCAGCAAGGTGCTGGCGGTAAAGTCGGCCAGGCCGAGTTTTTCATCCGAGTCAAACAGGCTGCCACAGGGTAGATAGCCACCGATGACCACTGACGGGCTGTTAAAGTTGGTGCGCGCTAAAACTGTGATGCCATTGGGTAGGATGCCACGGGTGATATCGTCCGGGCCGGGGAGCGAGTGCTGGTTGACCGTTTTCATGCCTGCACCTCCGCACTGGTTGGAATGTAGGTGCCCACAACCCGGTTATGCGGACGCAGGTATTTCTGGGCGGCTTTTTGCAGGTCGGCAGGGGTGACTTTTGCCAGTCTCTCCAGGTAGGTCAGGAACCACTCATAAGCGGCGAACATCTCGGCATGGCCCAGCCAGAACGCCTGGTTGGTGATGTTCTCCGAGCCGTAGGCAAACAGGGCGCGTGCCTGCTTGATGGCTCGGGCGATCTCTGCAACCGGGGTGCGTTCATCCTGGATGCGCTTGATTTCGTCGTCGAAGGCGGCCAATGCTTCCTCCGGTTTGCGCTGCGGGTGAACAGTGATGACAACGCTGTAGAGGAATGGATCGGCTGTGGCGCCCAGCCCGCCGCTGACGGACACGGCCAGTTCTTTTTCGACCAGGGCGCGGTAAAGGCGGGAGGTTTTGTTGGAGAGGCCTCCGCCGCCGAACATATTGAGGCTGCTCGGCCCTGCCAGCAGGCTGTCCAAGACTGTGACCGGGAAGAAGTCCGGATCATTCGCCGCCGGGGCGTGGTAGGAAATATCTAGGTAGGTGGTCTCTCCCGGACCTGCCACCGTCAGCCGGTGTTCGCCGCAGGCTGCGGGTTCGGGGCGGGAGATGCGGGGCGGTATGGGTCCGGTAGGGATTTGTTCATAGAGTTCACGGATGCGGGCCAGCATTTTGCTCGTTTTGAAGTCCCCGGCCACGCTCATGACCGCATTGCCCGGTGAGTAAAAGGTGCGGTAATGACCATACAGGTCGTCGCGGCTCATGGACTTCAGGTCTGGCAGGTCGCCGATCACCTCGTGATGATATGGATGAAGGCGGAAAGCTGCGTTCTGGACGGCCTCGCCGAGCAGGAAGTAGGGTTCGTTTTCACTGCTTTCGCGTTCAGAGATGATGACAGTCCGCTCGGAGGCAACTTCTTGCTCATCGAACAGGCTGTTGACCATCCGGTCAGCTTCGAGGCGCAGGCCCAGGTCGATCTTATCGGCGGGCATGGTCTCGAAAAAAGTTGTCCAGTCGAAGAAAGTGAAGGCATTCCATACGCCGCCATCCCGCGAGACGGCCCGTTCCAGTACACTGGACGGGAACTGGGACGTGCCTTTGAACTGCATGTGCTCACACCAGTGCGAGATGCCGGTGTGACCGGTGATCTCATCCCGCGAACCGACCCGGTACCACACCCACGAACTGACCAGAGGGGCGGTATGGATTTCTTTCAGCAGAACCTTTAGACCATTTGACAGACGATGTTCGCTGTAGGGTTTGATCATAGGACACCAGGTGTGGAAGTGGGAGCATCATGATCTTCACAGATATAGATGCTTTGCGGATACTGGGTATTCTTGTCTAACGAGCAATATAATGGGCGGAAGATCGGGGCTGGCCGCCGATTGCCGTCGCTGATATGGAGAACCGGCTTCGAGCGGTGGATGACACGCTTCGGCTCAAATGACGGCTGCTTATTCGCATCCGGCTTCAGCTCGTTTTGGTCCTCTTCGGGCGGTATATTGAAGTCGGAAAAAGACATGGTTCTGCTCCTGGTTCATATCAATATAGCATAGAGTTGAAAAAAGCGGGGCGTTGTGAGAGGTGGATTCATAAGGCGACTATTATCCTTGCCCGCCGGTTGCCCAACGGCTATAATCCCTGCATTAGTATTATCTCAATAATCTGCGGGCCATGCTCCCTTCATATTGGGAAGTTATTTGCATCATCTTATCAGGAGAACCTTAATGGAAGATCTGAAATATATGGTGGCTGTGGTTGGAGCCGGACCCGCGGGCCTGTATGCCGCCCGTAAATTGGCCGAAGGCGGGGCGCGGGTAGTGCTTTTCAATCGTGACCTCAAACCCGGCGGCCTGGCCGAGTATGGAATTTATTGGGACAAATTCAAGATGAGGCAGGGCTTGCGCAACCAGTTCAGGCAAATCCTGGCAAACCCTCTGATCGACTATTATGGAAACGTGACTGTCTGTTGCGGCGGCAACATCGTGCTTGAGGACCTGCTCGAATCCGGTTTCCAGGCTTTACTGGTGACTACCGGAGCGCAGGGGACCAAGTGGCTGCGCATGCCCGGTGAAAACCTGCCCGGTGTTTACCATGCGAAGAATATCGTTTTTCACTATAACCTGTTACCACCTTTCAGCGGAAAGAAGTACTTGCTTGGCAAGCGTGTGGCCGTAGTGGGGGCGGGGAATGTGATGATGGACATTGCTCATTATCTAATCCGCGATTGCAAAGTGGATGAGGTCGTCGCCGTTGTACGGCGTGGCCCGGCAGAAGTAAAATTCACCCGCAAGGAAATGGAAGGTGTGGCTGCCAACCTGGACAAGGCTGCGCTGGAAGCCGAGTTTGCCCGCCTTGCTCCCATCATGCAGGCTGCCGGTCAGAACCCGCTGGCGGCCAAGGCTGCCTTCACCGACGCGCTGCCCAAGGCTCTTGAGCCAGTCTCACAGACACGCTTCCACTTTGAATTCCTGGCAACGCCTGTCCGTATTATGGGAGATTGGATGAGCGGCGTAACCGGGCTGAAAGTGGAAGAGAATACGCTGATGGCCGTGGATGGCAACGTCAAGGCGCGCGGCACCGGCAATACCCACCAGGTTGAAATCGATACGGTCATCTTTGCCATTGGCGATACAGTGGACAAGGATTTCTGTGTTCCTATCTATAACGATGCGTATATGACTGTCAAAGAGCCGCGTTTCCCGGTGGATAATCTCTCCTATGAGGCCTTCAATCCGGATTCCAACCAGCCTTTGGAGCATGTGTTCTTGGCAGGCTGGGCACGGCAGGCAAGTACTGGCCTGGTGGGTTATGCCCGCCGGGACGGCGAGAACGCGGCCGAAGCGGTGCTGGCATATCTCCAGACCCAGCCGCCGATGCGCGACCTGGATAACGTGGTGGATAAATTCGAGCAGCGTCTGGAGGAGACCCACCAGCGCCTGGTGGATAAAACCCACCTGGCGAAACTGGAGGAAGTCGAAAAGGCCGAAGCACAAAAGCGTGGCGTGGAGGAATTCAAATTTCCCACGAACGATGAGATGTTCACCGCCATGGGATTTTGAGATTAAGATCCTTCCACTCGTTGAGTTGGAGCAAACTCAAAGCGCCCTGCCGCAGGCAGTCGCGCTTTTTTTGTACGGATTCTGTAAGCTTTTCTTCGAGGACGAACTGGTCTTCGTACCGTATCTAAAACGCCCTTTCAACGTTAATATATATAGAAGTGACAGAAAGGAGAATCCCATGTCCCCATTTACTATCGTCGTCGTCCTGATCCTGACAGTGTTGTTCATCGTTTTGAGTATCATCCCGCTTCTGCCCGGCCAGCCAGACAAGGATTCTTCCCGCCGTTCCTCAGGGGCGAAGACAAAAGCAGCCCATTAATCCGATAACAAAAAGAGCGGTCCAGCGGACCGCTCTTTTTGTTTAAATTAAAATTCTTTCCGTTTGACAATTTCCTGGATGGCTTTTGCGAGTGCCCGTGCCCGTTCCGGCGCGTCCCCTAGATGGGATCGGGCTACCATCAAAGGACGGATATCCTGCTCCGATAGATATTCCGTTAACTCCGCATCCCGGCAGAGATCGTCAGCCAGGGGATTCTCCCCACCCCGGCTGAGTATCTCCCAGGCCTTCAGCGCATGGGAGCGGATACGCTCGTGCATATCCTGCCGGTTCGCACCGGCCTTGACCAGCGCCATCAGCACCCGCTCGGTGGCCGCGAACGGCCCATAAAGAGCCAGGTTGCGGGCAATGGCGGCCTCGTCCACGCACAGTTTGGAAAAAATGCTGTTTGCCGTGCGGAGCAGCTCATCCGCAGCGAGACAGGCTTCGGGGAGCAAAATCCGCCGGTTGGCAGAATCATCCAGGGTGCGTTCGAGCAGGGAGTGGGCAGCATTATCCCAGGCGATGCGGGGCAGGGAGGCCAGGAAGCGCGCCAGCGAGTTGATTTTTTCCGAGCGGATCGGATTCCGCTTGAACGGCATGGCTGACGACCCGACCTGTTTCTCTCCGAATGGTTCCGCTAGTTCGCCGATGGGCGGGGATTGCAGCAGGCGCAAGTCGAAGGCAAGTTTGTACAGTGAGGCGCCCAGCCCGGCCAGTACTGAGACCACCTCATAATCCTGCTTGCGCGGGTACACCTGCGAGGTGACCGAAAAAAAGGGCAGGTCCAGTTTCCTGGAGAGCTTCTTTTCGAATTCTGCCAGTTTGTCTGCACCCAGTAATTCGGCGTAAGCGGCGGAAGTGCCAACGGCGCCTTTGAATCCTTTTCCCCTTATCCCTGAGGCCTGCTTCCCAATGGCTTGATAATCTTGTAACAAATCCTGCCCGTAGAGTGCCAGGCGGTAGCCCAGCGTGGATGGTTCAGCAGGCTGGAGGTGGGTGAACGCCATCAGCGGGGTGTCGGCCCATTTTTCGATCAGCAGGCTCATGGTTTGCAAAAGGGAAGAGAGGCTTTGGAGCAGGAGTTCGAGTCCGGCCCGCAGGCGTAGGGCGTCGGTATTGTCTTCGATGTCCATTGATGTTGCACCAAGATGGATGGTCCCACCGCCGACCGGGCACTGCCCTGCGAAGGTCCGCACTTCAGCCATCAGGTCATGCTGGATATCGGCTTCGATCTCCAAGGCGCGCGGCAGGTCAATTTCGGTCATGTGTCGGCGCAGGTCGGCAGCCTGTTCCGGTTTCACCACCCCATATTCGGATTGGACCTCGGCCAGGGCCACCCAGACCTGCCGCCAGAGCAGGCGCTTGTTGGTTTCACTCCACAGGCGGCGCATAGCCGGTGTGCCATAGCGCCAGGTGAAAGGGGAGAGGTAAGTATCGAAATCGGGCATAAGCACCTCCTTATCCGACCCAGCCCCAGATGGCGAACTGGGCGGAGAAGAACAACAATCCAAACCAGGAAAGATACAGAATGAGACGATTAATCCCGGGCTTGCGGCCCCAGGCTGCCAGCACCAGGAAAGCTGGGAAGATTTCTATCACGTAGCGTGCCAAGCTGACCAGAGGTTGCGGTGAGCCAAACCGTGTCAGGAAGAGCAGCATAAGGGTCACGGCATAGACTCCATAAAGACGGGGAAGCTTTTTCCAAATGAAAATGGTCAGGACGATAAAAAACAGAGTGAATGCCAGTTCGATGAGATTCTCTTCGACCAATTGCCCGTGCAGGATGCGGCTGACGGCCTCGATCATGTTCCATCCGGGGAATGCCAAATGGCCCCCGCGCCCGACTGCCTCGAGGATGGCCGTTGGGGGTAAATGCAGGCCAATGAGAACGTAAGCAGGGAAGAGTGCCGCGCCTGCCAACGCAATGACCGGGCTTAGCCAGCTTCTACGGTCCCCGGAACGCCAGGTAGACCAGGATGCCCAGACCAGCGGGATTAGGATGAGAATACCCGGAGTGCGTGTCAATGCCACTACAGCACCCCACACCCCGGCCCAGATCCATTTTTTCAGCCGGACGGACATGAGAGCCATCATGACCCCCAACAGGAATAGAGATTCGGGGTAAGCGGCAAATAAAAAGAACGCGGTCGGGAAGACTGCAAGATAGAGTACCGCCCGCCGCGCCAGAGTCACATCCTTGAATTCATATTGAGCCATCTGGTAGAAGGCCAACAAACACAGCAAGCAGGCGATACCTGCCACGACCATCCCAGCCAGGAGTGAATTTCCTCCTGTAAGCGGGGTGAACAACCTCATGAGCCATGGATAAAGTGGCGGAGTAAAGAGGGCTGTATCAAAGGCGGTATAGCCGCGTTCAGCAATGGCTTGGTACTGGGGTGTATCCCAACGTTGCCAGGGTTCCAGCCAGGGATTGGTCTCCAGCAGAACGCCCTTATACAGGTTCGTAAGGCCGGGTGGCGCGGAGGCAGGAAGCACCTGCCGTACGCCCCACATCCAGACATTCAGGAAGATATGGACTGCCGTGAATACAACCAGCACATAAATGACCCAGGGGAGTTTTTTCATTGTCGGATTAAACCATTATACGTTGAAAAAAAGATTGGGAATAGCATGATTCTGCGAAACAACAGACCAAGATATCCGATTACGACTAAGGGGCATTATGAAACAGATTATACCATCCAAGTGGATGGCATATGGATGTTTTTCCCTTGACAACTGGAACAATCTGACTATAATATGCCCACCAACATCTGGGAACCATCCACAGGGATGGCAAAGGAGCTTAAAATGACCAAATTGAACAATCAGATCCTTCCCTTCAACGTAAAAGAGGCTTCTCAAGCCGAATACACCGCCTTGAACCAGCATACCAATCGCATCCGTCTCGAGCGTCTGCCTGACGATCCACCCATCCCCCTCGACGAAACGATCAAGAACATGCAGAGCCTTCCGTCATTTATAGATGCAAAGATGTGGATTGTCTGGAATCCCGAACAGAGCGAGATCGCTGCCCAGGGCAATCTTATCCTGATGCGGACGGACGAGAACAAGCATATGGCACAGATTGAGATCACTGTCCTCCCTGAATATCGGCAGCAGGGACTGGGGCGCCAGTTGCTCAAGCAGATGGCAGAAACCGCCCGGGATGACAACCGCCGCCTGCTCCTCACCGACACCGTCGACCGGACACCGGCCGGGGAAGCGTTTATGAAGCGCATTGGCGCGCAAAAGGGGCTAGAGACCCACACCAACCAGTTGCGCATCGCTGACCTCGATCCTGGTCTCATTGCCGATTGGCTGGCCCGCGGGCAGGAGCACCTCGATGAGTTCGAGCTTGGTCTATGGGAGGGCGCTTATCCAGAAGACAAGATCCAGGCAATCGCAGAACTGTATGACTTGACCAACCAGCAGCCGTTTGGTGATCTTGAGATCGAGGACATGCACATGACCCCCGAGCAACTTCGCCAGACCGAACAGAATATTTTTGCCCGCGGTAACCAACGCTGGACCTTCTACCTCGTTGATCGCACCACCGGCAAATTTGCAGGATATTCGGAAACGGTCTGGAACCCCAACCGGCCGGAGATATTGCGGCAGGATATGACCGGGGTTTTTCCTCAATATCGCCATAAGGGTCTTGGCCGCTGGCTCAAGACAGCCATGCTGAACAAAGTGTCAATGGAACGACCACTGGTCAAGTATGTGCGCACCGGCAACGCTGACTCGAATGCCGCCATGCTCAAGATCAACAATGAACTTGGCTTCAAACCTTATATGGCAGATACTCTCTGGCAGGTGGAAGTCCAGAAAGTGATGGAGTATCTGCAGTCTCGCCACTAGTGTGATTCAGTACAAAAAAGGAGAATTGCCATGCCTGACACTGAAAAAATTACCATCAATATGTCTGCCGTGGACCTCGGCAAAATTGACCTGGTCGTGCAGGAAGGTCTGTACTCCAACCGGACCGACTTCATCCGCACGGCCATCCGTAACCAGCTGGATAAGCATAACCTGGAAATCCAGCAGTCCGTGACGCGCAATTCGTATGTGATTGGCGCACTCATTTATGACCGTTCTGATTTGGAGGAATTCAGATCAAAGGGTAAGAAGATCAAGATGACCATAGTCGGCTTCTTGCACCTCGCCAACAACATCTCCCCTGAGCTGGCGCGACAGGTGATTGAATCCATCCAGGTGCGCGGCATCTTCCATGCCAGTGACGAAGTCAAGGCTGCCCTGGCCGACCGGATGAAATAGCCTCAACCACCGGTAGGACGGAAACTATCATGGAAAACTCTGCTGCTGCTGCCGCCCCGGCTTCCCCAACCCCACAACGCTGGGCGGCCAAATTCTTCGTCATCTGGACCGGACAGGCTATCTCGCTGGTTGGTTCGGCTCTGGTTCAATTTGCCCTGGTCTGGTGGTTGACCAAAACCACCGGATCAGCCACCGTACTGGCCACCGCCACATTGGTGGCTCTCCTGCCGCAGATCCTGCTTGGTCCCTTCGCCGGTGCGCTGGTGGACCGCTGGAACCGGCGTCTCATTATGATCATCGCCGACACGGCCATCGCCGCCGCGACGGGTGTGCTCATCGTCCTCTTCGCGACCGGCATCGTCGAGGTCTGGCACGTTTATGCCATCCTGCTGTTCCGTTCGCTGGGAGGAGCATTCCACAGCCCGGCCATGACATCTTCCACCTCGCTGATGGTGCCCAAACAACACCTGGCGCGCCTGGCTGGGTTGAACCAGACCTTGCAAGGCGTGCTCAGTATCTTCGCTCCTCCGCTGGGCGCTCTGCTCATCGGCCTCCTGCCCATGCATGGTGTGCTGGCAATCGACATTGTTACAGCTGCGCTGGCGGTTTTGCCCCTGCTGTTCCTTTCCATTCCCAACCCGCCGCGCCAGACGGCACAGGCCAACGGTACAGCCCAACGGACCACTTACTGGCATGACCTGCGCGAGGGCTTCACCTACGTGGTTAAGTGGCCTGGGTTGCTCGGGCTGATCATGCTGGTCATGATGCTCAATTTTCTGCTCGTTCCCAGCAGTTCACTGGCTCCCCTGGTGATTATAAAGGTGTTCGGGAAAGGTGTGACCGAACTGGGTTGGACGGAAACCGTGTTCGGTGTGGGCGTCATCGCTGGTGGACTGGTGTTGAGCGCCTGGGGCGGATTCAAACGCAAGATCGTCACTTCGCTGACGGGCGTCCTGGGCATCGGCGCAGGGGTGATCCTGATTGGTGCTGCACCGGTCAATCTGTTCTTCCTTATCCTGGTTGCTAATTTTATCCTTGGATTCACGCAGGTGTTCGCCAATGGACCGCTTTCAGCGATCCTCCAGTCCACGGTCGCCCCGGACATGCAGGGACGCGTCTTCTCACTGACCGGGGCGGGTGCGATGGCCATGATGCCGCTCAGCCTGCTGATCGCCGGTCCAGTGTCGGACTGGCTGGGCGTGCGTGTCTGGTACTTATTCGGCGGGGTGCTGTGTATCCTCGTCGCGGTGGTGGCGTTCTTCATCCCAGCCATCATAAATATCGAGCAGAACCGTCAACAACCGCCACTTCCGCCGGACCCTTCTCCTGCCGGGGAATAAACCTTAAAAGAAACCGGGTTCCATTTGGAACCCGGTTCTCGTCTGTTCAATGATGTACTTTACAGGGGTACGACGTTCGATGCCTGGAGTCCTTTGGGCCCCTGCTCGATGGAGAACTCAACCTTCTGGTTCTCTTCCAGGCGCTTGTAGCCTTCCATCTGGAGGGCTGAGAAGTGCACGAATACATCCTCGCCATCCTCGCGGCCAATGAAGCCGAAGCCCTTGGTGGCATTGAACCACTTGACGGTACCAACGTGACGTTCTTCTGACATTTTCTTTCTCCTGCATAAAATTTTATCGTGCCCTGACCAGCCCACTTCAGGTGAGCCTGGGGCACAACGGGCGCAAGCGTATCACGGCTGCCATGCAATGTCAAGGGAAGAATGAGCATTTACGTTGTACAATATGACTAAATCCGTCCTAGTGTGTCCGCGGTTTTCTGGGAATCGCTATGCTGAGAAGATGAATGGGGGGGATGTTTTGGAAGCGTGGTTTTCCAACAAATCACAGGGGGTGAACATCGCCGAAAGTTAGTAATGTTTGTAGTAGGACCCGTAGTGAAACGCAGTGTCCGCCGGCAGAATGGAGAAGAATCATGAACTCCAAAAAGATGTCAGAGAACAAGAAGCCCAAAAAACGCACAGCCAGGGCCGCCAGTCCGCAATCCGCTTTTCCCATTGAAAACGACATCACCGAGTCCAAGCAGGCTGAAGAGACCCTGCGCGAGAGCGAGGATCGCTATCGCGATCTGGTTGAGAATAGCCGGGACCTGATCTGTACACACGACCTCGAAGGGCGCATCCTTTCTGTGAATCCCTGGGCAGCTAAAATTCTGGGCTATGAGATGGATGCCATTCTGCAAATGAATTTCCGCGACTTTCTAGCGCCTGAAGTTCGTGGGGGAGTTGAGGCTTACCTCGCCAAAATTCGGGAACGCGGCGCTGCAAAAGGGTTGTTACTCGTTCAGACTGCCTTAGGGGAGCGGCGCATTTGGGAATACAACAACACCCTCAGAACCGAAGGCGTAACCGTTCCCGTGGTGCGCGGCATGGCGCACGACATCACCGAGAGCAGGCGGGTTGAAGAGGCCCTGCGAGCTAGCGAGGAACGCTATCGCAGCCTGGTTGAGAACTCAACCATTGGCATCTATCGCACTACTCCAGATGGCCGCATCCTAATGGCTAACCCCGCGCTGGTAAGCATGCTTGGTTATCAAACACCTGACGAATTGATGCAGCGCAAGCTGACCAAGGAAGATTATGAACCAGCGTATTCACGCCGGGATTTTCAGAAGACTATCGAGCAGGATGGTAAGATTTCCGGGCTTGAATCTTCTTGGAAGCGTAAAGATGGTTCGAGAATTTTCATTCGTGAGAGTGCCCGCCTGGTAAGGGGTGAAAAGGACCAGCCGCTTTACTATGAAGGCACAGTGGAAGATATCACCGAACGCAAGCAGGCCGAGGAAGCTTTGCGCGAGAGCGAGGACAAGTTCAAGTATGTGTTTGACCATTCGGTCATCGGAAAATCCATCACCCTGCCTTCCGGCGAGATCAACACAAACCAGACTTTTTGTGAAATGCTCGGGTATTCCCAGGAGGAACTCAAAAACCGCAAATGGCAGGAGCTAACCCACCCTGAGGATGTGGAATTAACCCAAAACGCGATCAATTTGCTCCTTTCCGGCGAAAAAGAGGCGGTGCGCTTCACCAAGAGATATATCCATAAGAATGGCTCCTTTGTATGGACAGATGTGGGCTCAGCTTTACGTCGGGATAAAGACGGCAAGCCCCTTTACTTCATGACCTCCATCCTGGATATCACCGAGCGCAAGCGGATAGAAAAAAAACTGGAGGAGGAACGGATCCTCCTGCGGACGCTGATTGACAATCTACCTGACCGCGTTTACATCAAGGATGTTCAGGGTCGGAAAATCATGTCTAACATTGCAGACTGGCAAGCTTCCGGGGGAAAGGCCCTGGAAGATGTCGTCGGAAAGACAGACTTTGATACTTATCCGCCTGAATTGGCAAAGGACTACTGGGCTCTTGTCAAGGCGGTAATTGATTCCGGAGAATCCAGCCTCAATCGGGAAGAAGCCGGGCTCGACCCTCAGGGAAACCCGGTCTGGGTATTATCTTCCAAAGTACCACTGCGAGATGGCCAAGGAAATATCCTCGGGTTGGTGGGTGTCGGCCGTGATATCACCGAGCGCAAGCGGGCCGAACAGGCGCTGCGAGAATCCGAAGAGAAATTCCGAACGCTGGCTGACCAGTCGCCGAACATGATCTTTATCAATAGAAAGGGGCGGATTGTCTACGCTAATACCAAATGCGAAGAATTGATGGGATACCGGTTGGAAGAGTTTTATGCTCCTGATTTTGATTTCTTTAAACTGATCACCCCCGATTCGATAATGATCGTGAGAAATTCTTACGAACAACACCTAACAGGAAAGGAATTCCAACCCTACGAATATACCCTTTTGACAAAAGATGGAAAACGGATTGAGGCGCTCAACGCATCAAAATTGATTCTCTATGAGGGCGAAGAGGCGATTATTGGAATTGTCACTGACATCACCGAGCGCAAGCAAGCGGAAGAGGAAATCCGCCAGCTCAATGCCGGACTGGAACAGCGCGTCGAAGAACGCACTCGCGAACTGCTGGATGCCCAGGAAAAACTTATCCGCCAGGAAAAACTGGCCGTGCTGGGCCAACTGGCGGGCGGAGTGGGCCACGAACTGCGCAACCCGCTGGGCGTCATCAACAGCGCCGTCTACTACCTGAAACTTGTCCAGCCGGATGCAAATGAGAAGATCAAGCAATACCACGCCATGATCGAACAAGAGACGCACACCGCCGAGAAGATCATCTCCGACCTGCTGGACTTCGCCCGCATCAAATCCGTGGATCGGGAGCCGGTATCCGTCCCTGAACTCGTCCAGCGCGTCCTGACCCGCTACCCGGTCCCGGAAACCGTCCTTGCAAAGGTAAAAGTCCCCGCTAACCTGCCAGAGGTGTTCGCCGACCCGCGCCAGATGGAGCAGGTGCTCGGTAACTTGGTGGTCAATGCTTATCAAGCCATGGCTTCGCAAAGCTCTGCCACAGGGGTAGCTTCTGGAGGCAAGTTGACCATCCAGGCCGTTCGTCGAAAGAAAGAAGTTGCTATCGCCGTTTGCGATTCCGGCGTGGGCATCCCGCCAGAGAATATGAAGAAACTGTTCGAGCCGCTCTTCACCACCAAACTCAAAGGCATCGGGCTGGGATTGGCCGTCAGCAAGAAATTGGCTGAGGCCAACGGCGGCCGCATTGAGGTGGAAAGCGAGCCAGGAAAAGGCAGTACATTCACACTGGTCTTGTCCGTCCATGAAGTGGAGCGATGAGTAGAATTTTATCCATTCTTGTTGTTGACGATAATCTGTCCATGGCTAAGACCCTGGCGGAAATCATGGATGTCGAAGGCTTTGAAGTCCACGCCGCCTTTTCCGGCGCAGAGGCCCTGGAGATCCTGCGAAAAGAACGGGTCGATATCCTCTTGACGGATGTCAGGATGCCGGATATGAACGGAGTCGCCCTCTACCGCCAGGCCAGGAAAACCCACCCAAACCTGACCACGGTTTTAATGACCGCCTATGCGGCCGATGACATCATCCAGCAAGGGATCACAGAAGGGATTAAAACAGTTTTAAACAAGCCGCTGGATATGGAGTTCCTTCTCTCCCTGTTTTCAGCCTACAAGAGGCTTATTATCAAAGAGGCTCCGTAACATGGTGTCATTGCGACTTTGTCCCGGTGCTCTTCCGGGAAGCAATCCCATCGCAATGACAGTTGAACCAGGTTGGTTAAACCATTGGAGACCTTGTGTAAGCAGTTACCCTTGACGAATTAGAACATATGTTTTAGAATCACTTCGTGGCAGGGATGTGCGCTGGCAGCGTCTACGCTGCATAGTGCCATGCCGTAGACATGAGTTTGTGGCGCTCATAAGTCTTCCTTGCCGCTTTTTCTTTGGAATCTTGCTACAAAAATAGTTCTTCATACTTCACTGTGGTACACCGTTTCACGGTTCGTTAACAATTGATCATACACGTGGGTAGGGTATATCGTCCTGGTGTTCTTCCGGGATATCATCCCCGCAATCACGTCCCCCCATTTCTGAACTTGAAATGGGGGGACTAGAGGGGGGCTTTCCAGCGGAACGTCCCGGCGCTCTTCCTGTGTGCTCTGCGACATCAAGTCGCCACGAGTCGAAGCGGCGTCATGCCGCTATCGACCGGTTTGGCGACATTGCGAAGCACATCGTCCCCGCCAGGGGATCCCCGTGGGACAAGTCGTCGATAGAGCACATTGTTTGAGTTGTTTGATTTGCTTAAAAACAATTCTTGTCGAATTTTCACGCTCACAAGGTAACTTTGTAATGAAGGACCTCTCACTGGAGAATCCCCTCGCAGGGCACAGTTGTTTGTTCCTCTTTTTTCCCGAAAACAAACAACTAACCGAGGCCTGGTCGAGGCGGCTCTCAACTCTCTGTTCTCCCCTCTCTACTCTCCTCCCCAAAGGGTACATCGTCCCCGAGGGGTGCCTTCCGGAGGGGATTCGTTTGTTTTGCTTAAAATCGATTGTGGTCAGAACCTCATGCCTACCAATGGAGTTTATAATGAAGAAGGCCCCGAAGAGAACGCGGGAACCGGGAGGTATTCGTTTGTTCCTCTTTTTTCCCGAAAACAAACGAATACTTTGTGTGCCGATGCCTGTACACCCTCTTTGACGTTCAACGCTTGACATTCAACGTTCTTTTCCTTCTTGCTCTTTGTGGTAAATGTTTTTTAATTCTTCGATCTTCAACAGCGTCCCCTTTGGGGATCTCAAATTATCAATCTACAATGCCCGCCTCCCGCCTTCTGCCTCCTGCTCTTCCCCTGACCCCTCTTCTAATCCATGCATAAGGTCCAGGGTATATAATGTAACTTGTCGGAATCCCTCACATCTTTTTTCGAGGCGTTGGTGTCCGCCTTTTCATGAATTCCCTATCGGTTGGTTTGAGTAAAATGGGGGAGCGGTTCCTCCTCTAGGAGAAGTTGAGATGGATCGTAAGACAATTAGAGTTCTGCTCGTGGACGATGACCCCAACCTGCGGGCGAGTCTGACCGACATCCTGAAGGTGAAGGGGATCGAATCCGTTCCCGCTGCAACAGGTCGGACTGCGCTCGCCCGCATGGGTAAAGAAGACATTGACGTGGCTCTGATCGACCTCAAGTTGCAGGATATGCCCGGGCTGGAAGTGCTGCGGCTCATTAAGGCACATTCACCGGATACCGAGTGCATCCTGCTCACCGGCTACGCCACCCAGAATTCGGCCATTGAGGCCATCAATGTCGGGGCATACACGTACTTCCAGAAACCTTGCGATATGGACCAGCTCGTTCTCTCCATCCAGCGGGCCGCGGAAAAGCGGGCGGCGGGACAGGCCTTGCAGGAAAGCGAATCCCGTTTCCGTTCCATGATCGAAAATTCTTCAGACATTATCTGCATCCTGAACCCTGATGCTACCATCCGCTATATCAGCCCATCCATCCAAAGTATCCTGGGCTATTCGATCGAAGAGGTCATTGGGGGCGCCGGCCTCCAGGATTACATCCATCCTGATGACATCCCCGCTTTCATGGAGGCTTTCCGCCAGCGGATCCAGACTTCCGACCATTCGGCTGTACCCATGCAAATACGCTTACGCCATAAGAACGGGACCTGGTGTACTCTGGAGGGCACGGGCAGCAATCTGCTCGACCATCCGGCAATAAAAGGCATTGTCATCAATGCGCGCGACGTCACCGAGCGCCAGCAGGCGGAAGAAACCCTGCGCGAGAGTGAATCCCGTACAAAGGCGATGCTTCAGGCCATTCCAGACCTGATGTTCCGTATGGATAGCCAGGGTGTTTTCCTGGACTATAAGGCTGACCGTAGGGATCTTTATATCCAATCCGGACCAACCTTTGTAGGCAAACGCAGCCGGGATATTCTCCCACCCGAATTCACCAGTTCGATTGAAGAAAAGATCCGTACTGCATTGGAGACCGGTGAATTACAGATCTTTGATTATCAATTACCCATTCCAGGTCAGGGCGTGCGGGATTATGAAGGCCGCATGATTGCCAGTGGTGCAGAAGAAGTGACTGCAGTTGTGCGCGATATCACCGAGCGCAGGCAAGCGGAAGAAGAGAACCGCCGCATGGTTGAACGCTGGTCGATCGTATATCGCGCCGGGGAGCAGATTGGCGCCAGCCTGGATACAGAGCAGATTTTCGCGGCAGTCCATCGCGCCGTGCAACAAGTCATGCCCTGTGAAGATTTCGTGATCAGTTTATACGATGAAATTCGGGATGAGATGGCGGGAAACTATATCATAGAAAACAACAAAAGAGTTGCGCCGAATCCTTATAAGGCGGACCATGGGCTGGGGGGCCATATGGTTCGTTCCGGCCGGTCGGTGCTCTTGAACAACCCGGGGCAGATTAAAAAGAGCGGGATCAAGTTCGAGCCGTATGGCAGCGGGCCGGTCACCGCTTCGGTCGTGGCCGTACCGTTGCAGATCAAAGGAAAGACCATCGGCATCATCTCCGCGCAGAGTTACCATCCAGAGGCTTACACCCCCGGGGATCAGGAACTGCTTGAGATGCTGGCCGGCCATACCGCCGCTGCCATTGATAATGCGCGCCTTTTTGAACAGGCTCAACAGGAGATCACCGAGCGCAAGCAGGCCGAGGAGGCATTACGGAAGAGCGAATCAAATTTACAGGCGGTTTTGCAATCCACCGCTGATGGAATTCTGGCTGTCGGCAGTAAAAACGAGGTGCTTTATGCCAATCAACGTTTTGCGGAAATGTGGCGGATCCCGCCGGCGGTAATAGCCAGCCAGGACGACTCTGTCCTTCTTCAGCATGTCCTTGATCAACTGAACGACCCGCAAAGTTTCCTCGAACAGGTTCAGGAATTATACAAGTCGAAGAAGAAAAGTTTCGATACACTCTATTTCAAGGATGGGAGAGTATTTGAGCGGCTGTCATATGCTTTAATGCAGGGGACAAAAGTTAGAGGCAGGGTCTGGTCGTTCCGCGACATCACCGTGCGCACGCTGGCGGAAGAGGCATTGAAAGAGAGCCAGCAATCCTATCAGGCGCTGGTGGAACGAATTCCCGGCGTCATCTATCGGGACGCTCTGGATGAGATAGCCTCAACCCTCTTCATCGGCCCGCAGATCAAAGACCTGACCGGCTATGCACCCGAGGAATGGGTGGCCGACCCTGATTTGTGGCTAAAAATATTGCATCCTGACGATCGCCTGCGTGTATTGGCAGAGAACAAGCATCATCTCGCAACCGGTGAACCGTTTAGATCTGATTACCGCTTGGTGGCACGTGATGGCCATATTGTGTGGGTGCGGGATGAAGCTGTTACCATTTGTGATGCCTCGGGAAAACCGCTTTATGACCAGGGTGTCTTCACCGACATCGCCGAGCGCAAGCAGGCGGAGGAACGGCTTACGAAACTCAACGAATGTTTCCTCAGCTTCGGCTCAGATCCGATTGTCAATATCAACCTGCTGGTTGCATTCACTGGAGAGATGTTCGGCGCCACTTGTGCACTTTACAATCAACTCCAGGGAGATATGCTGTGTTCTCTCGGAACGTGGAATACTCCTCCGGATTACAGAACCATTGGCCCTTCCGAGGGACACATCTGCGCCGATGTTATCAAATCCAATAAAGACGAGATCGTTATTATCAGGAACTTGCAAGATTCGCCCTATGCATTCACCGATCCTAACGTTAAACAATACCATCTGCAAACATATATCGGTAAGCCAGTTAAATTCGAGAAATCAAACGTAGGCTCGCTTTGCGTTGTATTTCAAAATGATTTTATCCCAAGCGATGATGATCAGCGAATGTTGGGAATAATCGCCTCAGCAATGGGAGTTGAGGAGGATCGCAAGCATGCCGGCGAGGTACTACACCAAAGCGAAGAGCGTTACCGCATGTTGGCCGAGAACATAAGCGACACGGTCTGGCTGATGGATTTGAGTCTGCGCACCACCTATATCAGCCCATCGGTTACGCGTCTGCGCGGCTTTACACTTGACGAGATCAACACGATCCCGCTCGACCAGCAAATGTCCCCCGATTCGCTCCAGCGCGCTCTACAACTGTTTGCCGAAACCCTCGCGCCCGAAAACCTCGCCCATCCCGACCGGTTCATCTCCCGGAGCATTGAACTGGAGTTCAACAAAAAAGACGGGACGAAGTTTTGGAGCGAAAATACCTTCACCCTCATCCATGACGAGCAGGGGCAGCCAATTGCCATCCTGGGTTCGGGTCGCGATATCAGCGAGCGCAAGAACGCCCGGGAAGCGCTCCAGGATAGTGAAAAATACTACCGCCTCCTGACCGAGAACAATACGGATGCCGTTGTCCTGGTTGACCCGCGCGGCATGATCCTGTATGAGAGCCCGGCTTATGCCAGGATGATGGGCCGGGCCAGCGGTCAACGCCTCGGCAAGAGCGGGTTTGAGTATATCCATGCAGAAGACAGGGGCTCCCTTGCCCAGATGCTCAATGAGCTAGTCCAGCATCCAGGCGAGATCCGTCGCCTAGCTTTCCGACGCCGGCATAAGGATGGTTCCTGGCGATGGATCGAAGCCACGGGCACCAACCTGCTCGCTGAATCCACCGTCCACAGTCTGGTCATTAACATGCACGACATCACCGAGCGCAAGCTGAGGGAAGAGGCGTTACGGCTAGCTGAAGCGAAATATCACAATATCTTTGAGAATTCAATGGAGGGTATTTTCCAGTCCACCCTGGCGGGGAGATTCTCCATAGCCAATCCGGCCCTGGCGCGCATGTTGGGCTATGCCTCGCCCGAAGAATTGATCGCCAGCGTGATCGACCTTAACCGCAAATTTTATGTAAAGCCGGAACGGCGTGCAGAGTTCATGACGCAGTTGAGCGAACAGGGAAAGATCGTTAATTTCGAATCGGAGGTCTATCAGCAAGATGGCGGCACGCTCTGGATTTCTGAAAATGTACAGGCCATGCGCGATCATCTTGGGCAGATTCTCTATTACGAAGGCACTTTGGAGGACATCACTGGCCGCAAGCAGGCTGAAGAGGAGATCCGCCGCCGGGTGACTGACCTGGAAGTGCTCTTTGAGAATGGTCTGAGCATCAGCGTCTTATTGGAACCAAGAAAAATAGCCCAGAAGATGATTGAAACCCTGTCGAAAAACCTGGATTGGCACCATGCCGCCATCCGCCTGTACCATCCCGAAACCAGACGCATGGAGTTGCTGGCTCTCAGTGAACCTGGCTTGGATACCGCCCAGACCCAGGTTGAAATTGACCGTTTGAACAGGATGTTCACTTCTCCCTCCCAGGGGTTGAGCGGTTGGGTCATCAAACATGGCAGGACGGTCCGCAGTGGTGATGTGCAGGCGGATAAGCGTTACTTTTCGGCCTTCCCGGACATCCACTCCGGTCTCTATGTCCCCTTGATGATCGGGGAGCGGGCCATTGGCGCCATTGTAGTGGAAAGCCGGCAGTCAAACCGTTTCAGCAAAGAAGATGAGCGTCTGCTGCAGACGCTGGCGGCACAGGCAGCCGTTGCCTTCGAGAATGCCCGCCTTTACCAGGAAGCCGTGAGCGCTTCGACGCGCAAAGCCGCCCTGCATCAAGGCAGCCTGGAAATTGTTCGCGCCGGCCAGGAAATCGAAGCACTTTGCATCGCTCTCCACCATGCGGCCCGGCAAGTCATGCCGGCTGAAGCCTTTACCGTTTCTCTCCTGACCGAAGATGGCCTGGAGGTGGAGGCTCCCTACTTGTATGACCGCGGCATCCGCCATCCCAACACGAGGCTGCCTGTGGAGGCTGGCATTACTGGGAGCGTCATAAAAAGTAAAAAGCCGCTGCGAGTAAAGGATGTACAGAAAACCAAGGGGGCGAAACCCATCATGGTTGGTGAAGCGGAACCAACCCGGGCGGTCCTTTCGGTACCCCTGCTCGCGCGGGATAAAATCATCGGCGTGATATCCGCCCAGAGCCACGATGCGGATGTTTACACTGTTGAAGACCAGATCTTCATGGAGACCCTGGCCTCCGAAGCGGCCGTTGCCTTCGAAAATGCCCGGCTGTTCGAAGAACTCCGCCACCGCCTGGCCGAACTTGAAAGCCTGTCACAGGTGAGCATCTCACTCACGAGTGCCATTGACCTGCAGCCTCTTCTTGAGAATATACTGGCGGGCGCAAGAAATGCAATCCCCTCAGCCGAAAAAGGCACGATCCTCCTGGCAGAACCAGACGGTGTACTCCGCCTGCACGCCATGTTTGGTTGTTCCGATCCACGTATTATTGGCTTATCCCTTCTCCCGGATCAAAAAGGATATGCTGCCCGCGTTGCCCGCGAACGAATACCCATTAAAATTGATGACGCCCATGCCGCCTATGAGGTCCCCGAAAATGGCGCGATTGAAGAGATCGATGCAGTGCAGAGTGGGATTTCCGCTCCCTTGATCGTCAAAGGGAAGGTGATCGGCGTCATTTCCCTCGATAATGCTTCACGAAAAGCGGCTTTCACTGAATCTGACTTGCGCCTGCTGGTTACCTTTGCATCCTCGGTTTCTGTCGCCATTGAAAATGTGCGTCTTTTTACAGAGACCCAGCAGCGCGTGCATCGTCTCTCTGCCTTGCATGCGATCGACGCTGCTATCAGCGCCAGCGTGGATACGCACGTCACCCTGAGCATTGTGCTGGAACACATCATCACGGAATTAAAGGCGGATGCTGCGGCTGTGCTTTTGTTCAACCCGCTTACCAGGATGCTCGAATACGCTGCCGGGCGCGGATTCCATGTCCATGCCATCGAGGGGATGAAACTGCGGCTGGGAGAAGGATTAGCCGGTCAGTTGGCGCTGCAGCGCCGCGCAATCAACATTACCGACCTCCACCAGGCCGGTGCGGTGGAACAGGTGATGGAACATCCCGTTTCCGGGTTCGCCTCGCTGCCGCTCCAATACCTGGAAGGAGAGAATTTTGTTTCCTACCATGCCATCCCCCTGGTTGCCAAGGGACAATTACAAGGTGTGCTCGAAATTTTCCAGCGCACTCCCATGGCGGTCGACCAGGAATGGATCACCTTCTTTGAAATGCTGGCCGGACAGACCGCGATTGCCATTGATAATGGACACCTCTTTGAGAACCTGCAGCATTCCAACCTTGAACTAACCCTGGCCTATGATGCCACCCTTCAGGGTTGGTCCCAAGCCCTGGAGTTGCGTGATGAAGAAACCGAGGGCCATACCCTGCGCGTCACCGATCTGACCCTGCGCCTGATCCAGGCTATGGGCATGGAAGAAGTTGAAATGGAACATGCCCGGCGTGGTGCCCTTTTGCACGACATCGGCAAGATTGCCATTCCTGATAGCATCCTGCTCAAGGCTGGTCCGCTGGATGAACATGAGTGGAAGGTGATGCGGCAGCACCCGCAATATGCCTATAATTTGCTATCCCCGATAACCTATCTGCGCCCGGCGCTACACATCCCCTGGTGCCATCATGAAAAATGGGACGGCAGCGGTTACCCGCGCGGGCTGAAAGGCGAGGACATCCCGAAGGTGGCACGCATTTTCGCCATCGTGGATGTGTATGACGCTCTGACCTCCAACCGCCCCTACCGCCTGGCGTGGACACGTGAGGACGCGCTGGAATATATCCGCGAGCAATCCGGAAAGTATTTTGACCCAAAGGTTGTGAATGCCTTTATGGCTCTGCTGGCTGGCGAGGTGTAAGGTGCAGAAGAGCAAGGGAGCTATTTAAGGTACTTCTCAAACCAGCGCAAGATATGGTTCAACCGTGCAATGCGTCGATCCGTACGACCAGTGCGCGACAATCCGTGAAATTCATCGGGGAAGCGCACAAACTCGGTCTCCACGCCCAGACGTTTGAGGGCCACGAATACCTGTTCGCTCTGCTCGATGGGGCAGCGCAGATCGCCCTCGTTGTGGATGACCAGCGTCGGTGTCTTAGCACTGCCAATGTGGGCGATGGGGGATAACTCCCACCACTTCTTGAAATCCTGGAAGGGCGGTTCGGCATCCACCTCGTGTTCGAAGGTCCAGTTTATATCGCTGGAGCCCCATTCGCTGATGAAGTTGCTCACGCAGCGCTGAGACACGGCCGCCTTGAAGCGCTCGGTATGGCCAATCATCCAGATCGTCATATAACCGCCGTACGAGCCACCGGTCACGCCCATGTGTTTGGCGTCAATGTAGGGTTTTTTCGCCATGAAATCAGCCCAGGCCATCAGGTCAGCATAATCGGCCTCACCCCATGCGCCCCAGATGGCTCTGGCATGTTCCTCGCCGTAGCCACGTCCGCCACGCGGGTTGCAGAAGTAGACCACGTAACCTTTGGAGGCAAGGTAGAAGAACTCATGCATGAAGAACTTACCGTACTGCGTGATCGGCCCGCCATGGATTTCCATGATGGACGGGTATTTTTTCTTCGGGTCGAACTTGGGCGGGAATATGATCCAGCCTTGCAGGTCGTTCTCGGCGGGACCTTTAAACCACACTTCCTCCACACGGCTTAATTCCAGTCTGTCAAGCAGGTCCCGGTTAACGCGCGTCAGGTGCCGGGTCAGACCGCCGTTTGCGAGTTCGCGCACGTACACCTGGCCGGGGTCCGTCATTTGTCCGTAGAAATAAGCCACCTTCGTCCGGGTCTTGTCGAATGTGAATGCACCGACAACGCCGCCTTCGCCGACTACATCGCGCAGGTCTTCGCCATCCACCGTAATTGACTTGAGCACCGCTGAACCGTGCAGAGCGGCTTGGAAGTAAAGTGTCTGCCCATCGTTGGACCAGGTTGGACACATCCACTCCGGCGAGCCGCAGTCGTTGATAACATCCGGTGCAGTGTGGAGGTCGTACTTGCCGGTCAGGTTGCGGGCTGGTTTCGAGCCGCTGGCCGGGATCACCCAAAGGCCGATGTTCTTGTAACTGTAGCCATAGTTCTTGCCTTCCACACCATAATAAGCCAGCCACCTGCCGTCCGGTGAGAACGACAGCATCCATTTTGAACCTTCGGGAGTTTTAAGCCGGCGTAGCGAGCCTGGCGAAGTAATCTCCCCCGCAACCGGCATCAAGAAAAGGTCGTCGGTTTCTTCTAGATCAGGGTCGGTGGAATGGTTGGAAGTGAAGGCGATCCACCTCCCGTCGGGCGAGAAGGCCGGGAACGATTCATCCCAGACCGGGTGATCGGTGAGTTGTTTGGCCTTGCCGGTGCGGGCGTCAATGAGCCAGAGGTGGGTGCGCTCGTGGGGCAGGTAACCGTAGCCGTCCAGCTTATAGAAAATGCGGTCGTAGACCCGCTCCACCACACCCAGCTTTTTCTTCTGCTCGTCCTTCTCGCGTTCCAGCACCTCGGCGTCTGTTTTATGGACGGTGCAGAGCAGTTTGCGCCCATCCGGTGACCAGCCCAGGGAGCTGATTTCCCCGGGGATATCGGTCAGCTTGCGAGCCTCGCCGCCGTCGAAGGGGATGAGAAAGACTTGGGCGGGCTTGTCCTTATCGAGGCGGTTGGACAGGAAGGCAATCGTCCTGCCATCCGGTGACCAGCGCGGCGATGAATCGGACTGGTCGCCTTGTGTAAACTGGCTCGGCCTGCCTGCCTCGGTGGAGACCACCCACAGGTTGCCATATTTCTTCTCAGTCTTGCGGTCCACGCGCTGGAGGCGGTAGATGATGTGCTGTCCATCCGGCGAGAGACGTGGCTCCGAGAGCAGTTCGATCCGGTAGAGATCTTCGGCAGAGATAAGGCGTTTAGCGAGTGTCATCGAGACTCCTGATTGAATTCTTCATTCTTTTGACCGTTCGCGAACCGGAGAGGTTTCCGCCTTCCAGTTGCTTATTCATTTCCTGTTGCATGTACATCGCTCTGACGGTATTTTCCGTCAAATCCTTCAATCGCTGCTGTTCCAGCCCAACCGGATTGAGTGGATTAAAGATGGCTGGCTTTCCTACCATCAGATATCCATGAGTATGGATCGCAACCGGGTAGAACCTCAGGCATTCTCCGGTCTCCGCGTAATACATCTCCCCCAACCGGGTAAACGTGGGTCGGAACGGTTCTATCCCGTTTGCCTCATCTCTTTGCATAGACGGGTTATAGGGAAAAATGAGTAAAAACTTGTTCTGTCGCAATACCTTTATACTCAAGCGTAGTGTCTCCTGCCTCCCCGCCTCTCCCCTGAAGGCTGGGATGCAATCGAGCGACCTTAACAAAGGAACGGTGATACGGGTCAGCAGGTACGAAAACCAGGTACTCAAAGGTGGCTTGAGGTGCAATTCCTTTTCGGTAAAATAACTATTCATGACCGCTGAAGCCTTCCCCGGGTCCAGCAGATCCGCCATCCCCCAGAGATGCATCCGCAATGGGATGGAGCAGCAGCAGGCAACTGGTCCGCTGGAATCCAGGTGATTGGCGATAAAAACCGCCGGCCCAGTTTGTGGCAGGTTCTCCTTCCCAATCAGATCATACTGCCTCTTGAATAGTTTCAACCCACCAACCACAAAATGATAAACTCTATCGCCCATGATTAACTCCAATAAAAATAAATTCTCGCCATTATTTCAAGGTGACAGCGGGAGTGCCAGGATAATGGCCTCGCTCCTGGCAGAAACCGAAATCATGCGCACCAGTTTAACTAATAGAATTCTACTTTCTTTCCACCGTGAGCGCACCGGAGGGGTTCCCACCTTCCAGTTGCATATACATCGCAATGATGGTGTCTTCCATCAATTCCTTCAACCGTCGCCGTTCCGGTCCCACGGCGTTGAGAGGATTGAAAACGACCGGCTTTCCTACCACCAGGTGTCCGGTCGCGTGGACCGCCACCGGGTAGAACCTCAGGCGTTCTCCGGTCTCCGCGAAATACATCTCCCCCAGCCGGGCAAAACTATGCTGGAAGGGCTGCATCTTCGTCATCGGGTCTCTCGACAGGCGGTAATCCTCCGGGAAAACCAGTAAGAACTTTCCTTCCCGCAGGACGCTCATACTCATCTCCATGGTCTCCCGCATTCGCTCATAATCGCTGGCGTAGACCGGTATACAACCAAGTGAGTAAAAGAGCGGGACACTTATGCGGCAGAGTGCCCGGGACAACCACCGGCTGACCGGAGGTTTGAGATGCAACTGCCTTTCAGTGAAATCAGCTTGCAACCAGATAGGGGCCAGGTCTTTATCCATCATGTCCGCGATCACCCAGGGATGTAGACGCAGCGGAATCGAACAAGCTGCCGCAAACGGGCCGGTGGCATCTAGGTGGTTGGCAATGAAAACTGCCGGTCCGCGCCTGGGCAGGTTTTCCTCCCCGACCAGTTCCCCGCCCCACAGGAATAGATCGAGCACCCCCACGATGAATTGATACATTTCATCTTTCATAACTCACCTATCGCATGTTCCATCGCAACCGATATAACAGGGCTTTGGCCATGTGGGCAAGGAGAATATCCTCACTCCATCCAGGACCTTATACTTGGGACGCGAGTTTCAGGACACGATGATCGGATCTGGATGACAATTGTAACTGATTCATGGCCGTTTTCATAAGGAGTTGACCGGATTTTTTTTTTATAAACCGCACGGGCATTGATTCATCATTCGGGTGTTCATCCATAGATAGAACACCATGCAAGCGTGCAGGTTTTCCTGTGGATGCGGCCAGTTGCTATCGCCCACAAGACCAGCGTGCCTGATGGTGTAGTGTTGTCGTTCTTACTGATCGCGATGGACGATGCCCCGCTGCCAGGCGTAGACAGCTACCTGGGTCCGGTCGGCGACGTGGAGTTTGCTCAGGATGTTGCTGACATGCCCCTTGACGGTGTTCTCGCTGATGACCAGCTTTTCGGCGATCTGGCTGTTGGTCAGGCCGCTTGCAATCAGTTTGAGCACTTCCAGTTCGCGCTCGGTCAATTCAGTGAAGAGCGGTTCAGCTTCCGGGTTCTCGTCGCGCAGGTTCTGCAGGACCCGTACGGCAACGCGCGGGTGCAGGGTCACTTCACCCTGGACGGCGCGGTGCAGGGCGTCGACGAGTTTATCCATTTTCATGTCTTTGAGAATATAAGAGATCGCGCCTGCTTTCAAAGCTGGGAAAATATGTGCATCTTCATGGTAGGAGGTCAAAACGACCACCTGGGTGCGCGGGCTGATCTTCTTGATGCGTCGGATGGTTTCAACACCATCCAGGCCGGGCATGATGAGGTCCATCAAAACCAGATCCGGGATCAGCTCCGTGACCAGGTCGATGGCTTCCTCACCCGACGAAGCCTCACCGACCACTTGGAAATCCGGGAGAGTGTCCAGGTAGGCGCGCACCCCTTTCCGCACGACCTCGTGGTCATCCACAAGGATAATGGTAATTGGCTCAGTCATAACTTGCTCCTTCTATAGACCCGTCTCCATACGTTGAATAGGTAAATTGACTGTCAAGCGAGTCCCGCAATCGGCCAGGCTGTCGATCTCGACTGTACCTCCAAGGGATTCGACGCGTTCCCGGATGGATTGCAATCCCACTCCGGTTGGCTTTGCCTCCAGATCAAAACCGCAGCCGTTGTCAGCGATAATCACAACCATCTTATCCTGTTGGTAGGATAACACAACATCGATATGGGTGGCGCGGCTGTGGCGGGATACGTTGGACAGTGCCTCCTGGACCACGCGGAAAACGGCCTGCTCAATATCAAGGCTGTGACGCTGTTCGTCGTCGATGTGTACATCCGCCTGAATATCAGTTCGACCTTCCCACTCGAATACATATTCACGCAGGGTGGCAGCCAGTCCTTTTTCTTTTAATCCAACTGGGTACATTTCCTGGATGAGGAAGGTGAGTTCCTCAATCACCTCGTAGACCAGATTCTCTGCTTCATCGAGATGGGTCTTGGCAGCCTTGGGATCCTTCTTCAAGATGCCGTTGGCGGTTCCCAGCTGGGCCAGGGCGGCGAATGCCTTTTGCTTGGCACTGTCGTGCAATTCGCGCGCCAGTCGGTTGCGTTCCTCAATCACAGCCAATTCCTTGGTCTTCTCGAAGAGTTTTTCAATCTCCTTTGTCCGGTCGCGGACCCGGCGTTCCAGTTCGCGGTTATAGGATTGGATGCTCTTGAAGCGCACCCAGTAAGCAGTAAGGGCCAGGGCGAGGAGACCGCCCACGAAGGTGATGCGGAACCAGAGGGTCTGCCAGAAGGGGGGCACCACCGTAACCCGGAGCGAGATGCCGGTCTCGTTCCAGATGCCGTCCTGGTTCGAGGCCTTGATCCGCAATACGTAGCTGCCTCCGGGCAAGTTGGTGTAGCGTCCATCCCGCTGTCCCCCGACCTGGTTCCAGCCCGGGTCGAAGTTTTCCAGCATGTAGGCGTACTGGTTCTTCCCTGGCTGGGCATAACTCAATGCGGAATACTCGAACTCAAAACTCCTCTGCGGCCAGCGGAGCGTAATCTCTTTGAGCAGCTCCGGAACCGTGTCCCCGTTCAGGGGCTGACCATCCTGCGTGATCGACAACAGCACAACCGGCGGGACGAAGGGGCTGTCACTGATCAGATCGGGATCGAAGATTGTCAGCCCGTTCACGCCGCCAAAATACAGGTGTCCCTCCCCGTCCATGGCATATGCATTCGGGTTGAACTCATTCCCTTGCAGTCCGTCATCAACGGTGTAATTTCGGACGCTCTTGCCGGTGGCCAGGTCGAAGCGCGAGATGCCGTAATTCGTGCTGAGCCAGAGATAACCGTTATTGTCTTCCAGGATGCCGTAAATGACGCTGTTCGGTAAACCGTCTTCCTCGCCGAAATGGGTAAAGGAATTGGTCGCAGAGTCCAGCCGGTTCAAGCCTCCACCGTCCGTCCCGACCCAGAGAGTGCCATGATTGTCCTGGTAGATGCTGAGGATGGAATTATTGCTGATACTGCCAGTATCGGCGGGGTCGCGCTGGTATCGATAGAATTGACCGGTGGATGAGTCGTAACGGTCGAGGCCATCGTTAAATGTCCCGACCCACAGAGTCCCAGAGCTGTCAATGTAGAGTGTCTCGATTTCATTCCCACTGAGGCTGTACGGATTCCCAAGGGCGTTCTGGTAGTGAACAAAGGTTTTGTTTTTACGATCGAACCGTTCCAGGCCAAATTCCGTACCGAACCAGAGATCCGAGGCGTTGTCTTCAATAATGGCATAAACCGGGGATCCGGTCAGGCTGGCCTGGTCGGCCGGGTTATGCTGGTAATGGACAAAACTGGTGGAATCCGAGGCGAGCATGTCCAACCCGTTGGAAGTTCCGACCCAGAGCGTTCCGTTGCGGTCGGCATATACAGACCAGACTTCGTTGCTGCCCAGGCTGCCGGGGTCGTTGGGGTCGTTCAGGAAGCGTTTCACCAAACCGGTGCTGGGATTGAGACGGTCCAGACCACCGTCGAGTGTGCCGATCCAGACATTGCCCTCTTTGTCGATGCTGATGTTCCGGATGTTATTTCCGCCAAGGTTCTTTGGATCATCCACACTGGAGTGATAGTACGTAAAACGATCCTGCCCGCGGTAGTATTTGTTCAGCCCCCCGCCGGATGTTCCAACCCACAGCACGCTGTCACTGCTTTCGCGGATGGCCGAAATGTTATTGCTACTCAAACTGGTGTCCGTCCCGGGGTCGTTTCGATAGTGAACAAATCTTCCCGAGGAGCGATCAACCCAATCTAGACCGTCGCTCGTGCCGATCCACACATTCCCATTGCCATCCACGTAAACAACCCGCACAGAGTTGCTCGCCAGGCTACCAGGATCACCCGGGGAATGAAGGAAACGGGTGGCCAAGCCAGTCAGCGGGTCAAAAAGGTTGAGGCCTTTATCCGTGGCCACCCACAGGGCACCGGTTGAAGCTTCCTGAATGGAACGGATGTTGTTACTGCTCAACGAGAAAGGATTTGTGTCTTCAAAGGCATAATTGATAAAGGTGTTGGTTTCCTCGTCGAACCGGTTCAGGCCAGCGTATGCGGTGCCGATCCACAAGCGGCCAATTCCATCCTGGAAGATGGCGGAGATGTTATCTCTGCTGGGTTCCGAGGCGGGCAGGGAGTTGAAACTGTAATGCTCGAAGCCATTCCTGGAGGGGAAGTAGCGATCGAGACCTTCGGCTGTCCCGACCCACAATCGTCCCTGGTTATCTTCAAAAACAACCTGGACCCGATCACTGACAAGACTGGACGGGTTGACCGGATCGTTCACGAAGTGTGTGAACAACCCGGTGGCCGGGTCGTACCGGTTGAGTCCACCCAGGCGCGTCCCGATCCAGATGTACCCCTGTTTATCCTGAAAGAGGGTATTGATCCAGCGGTCGTGGATGCCCTGGGAATCATCGGAGGCGGGCCGGAAAATCTTGAACGTGTAACCATCGTAACGGTTCAGACCATCCTGGGTACCGACCCAGATGAAACCCTGATTATCCTGCAGGATGCAATTTACGACACTCTGCGAAAGCCCACTGGATACCCCGATCCGCCCGAAGCGGATATTCAGCGGCGGTAAAGAGGAAGGGAGTGGCGAGGGAAGAGAGGTGGCAGGGACAGGCTGGGCCGGGGAGGCTGCCAATGGTTTAGGACTGGTTACAGCGACCGGGCTGCCACAGCCCACCAACCAGACCAAGCTGATGACAAGTGTCATCAGCGCTAGAAGATGTCGTTTTGGATCTGCATTCTCTCTAGTCATAAAGATTTTCCTGGAGCCACAGATTGAGCATATGCAATTATATCCAGAACCAACCCGGGCGAGTGTTTCGATTATCTCCCAAGTTAATAGCAGAGCCGGGTGGAGAGGTTGAATCTACAGGACATACGACTTGTCCCACGGGGACACCCTTCGGGCACTATGTCCCGAAATGACGTCGGGATAAAATGCTCCGCAAAGGCCGCAGTATGCGCAAGATGAATTGTCAAAACAAAGAGGAACAATTCCTCTTCCGGTAAAGGTTCTTCTTATAGAACCTGTGGGGAACAGATTTCGACGAAATCAGGCATTTGTTTCACGAATTAATTGTCAAAACGAAGAGGATCGAATGACTGGGTTTTGCGCAAGAGCACCGGGATAACAGGTAATTCTTGCTTCGCTCCGCTTAGACCACTTCCTAAATACGAGGAGACTTCTTCGGAATATTCAGATTTTAAGGTTCGATAGAACGCGGCAGGATGGACAAGGAATGCCGCATGGTTATTATAGCACAAATGTTCTGATTTTACAAGGGTGATTCCCAGAAATAATGGCATGGGAAGAGGTTAGAAAAATTATCATGCCGGAAGCATAGTCTGTACCCCCACGCCATGCGGCACATGCCCCTCAAGCATGCCGATTTCGTTGTACAATAATGAGGAGATTGCTTCCCGAGAGAACATCGGGATGATATCCCGGAAGAGCTCCGGGATGATGTCGCAATGACACAAAGCAAGAAGTCACGACTTTAACAACTCCGTGCCGAGATTTTCGGGATAAAAGCGGGGAAAATCACTTGTCCTGGCGGCGGGATTCGATCTGGTACCGGCGTATCTTCAATCCCCACAAGGTAAGCCGGTCGATGAAAACCAGCCCGCATTTTTCCAGTACATGGATGGAAGGGATGTTCTCCGGGTGCACCAGCCCGATGATCTTCTTCAACCCGGCTTTTTCAAACCCAAAGCGGACGGCAGCACAGGCGGCCTGGGTGGCGAACCCGTGTCCACGAACACGCTGGCTTAACAGGTAGGCAACTTCCACCTCGTCCAGTTCGGGCAAGTATTCCAGACCGTTCCACCCAACGACATGACCGCCGGCTTGGGTCACCACAGCCCAGTGGCCGTAGCCGCGCTCCTGCCAGTGTTTGAGCTGGTGTTCGATGTAGCGTTGTGTTTTTTCCAGCGTGAATGCCGTGGGGGGATAATATTTCAGGATATCAGGCTCCTGAAGGATAAGAAATAATGAATCAGCGTCTTCCAGTGTCCAGGGGCGCAGGATCAAGTGAGAGGTCCCGAGGGTGGGAATGGTCACGCCGTGCCTCCAGTGAACGAGTCTACCAGCTTCTCCAGGATCGTTAGCGGCAGCGAGCCGTTGGTCAGGATGACCCGGTGGAAGGCTTTCATGTTTAAGCCTGTCTCCAGTGTATCCATTCCCTTCTGGCACAGTTCCAGGAATTTCAAGAAACCGATTTACTTTTCAGAGGCCAGGAGTTTGCCGAGGTCGAAGGCCTGCTGCAGTAATTCGGGGTGCTTTTCAGCGTCGCCCACATCGTTCAGCGAGCCGTGGACAATGCCGACGATCCTACTTTCCAGGAAGCGGCACATGGTTTCGAAGGTGTGGATGGCGTTAATGGCGCCGGAGGTGTAAAGGTCGGTATCGCCGTAGGTGAGGATCACACCATACTGTTTGTGGCTTACTTCCTTCCATTTGTGACCCTGGAAGCCGTACCAGCGGTCGATGCAGAGCTTGAGCTGGGCGCTGAAAGTGAACCAGTAGATCGGCGAGGCCAGGAGGATGGCATCCGCGGCGGCCAATTTGGGGTAGAGCGGCTGCATGTCATCTTCGATGATGCATTCGCCGGCGTCGCACAGATCGCAGCCGTCGCAGGGACGGATGTCCAGCCCGTGCAGGTAGATACTTTCGACCTGAGCGCCGGCTTCTTTCGCGCCGGTCGCAACCCGCTCGGCGAGGATGGCACTGTTGCCTTTTTCGCGCGGGCTGCCTTTCAAAATGAGGATGTTCTTGGTCATGGTTTCTCCTTATCCATGTTGCACGCGAGCATAGGAAAATGCTGTAGCGGCCAGGTTGATGAAATATGTAACCAAAGTGACGAAGCCGAACGGCTTGCCCACCAGGAAGGTGTATCCGATCATACCCATCAGGGCCAGGTAGTACAGGCCCAGATAGGGTCCAAGCCAGCGGGAATGACGGAAGTCAAATTTGAGGACATAATCCAGTACGAACTCGACCGCGTCGTACAGTACCAGCAATCCCGGCAGGACGAATGTCCACCACGGACGTCCTCCCAACGCGTTCAGTACGGCGGCGACGAGAAGTGGAATTCCCAGCACCACCGCGCCCCAACCGAAGGCACTCCCGACCTTTGGCCTGCGGCACGCCCGAAACACGAACATAACCGCCAGCAGCAGGTTGGTCAGGTTGGCGATCACGAAGACGGAGAGATCAATGATATGGGCAGTTCCAATCGCGTTCATTATTTTTTTCCTATGGCAAGCAGTGTGGTTGCACTGTGGAAACCAATCTGTTCGAGGCGCTGGCGCAACTCCAGGCCGCGTTCGCACAAGGTAGCTTCCCCCGGCAACCCCTCAATGCGTTTCAGGTACAGTTCCATGCCATTGGTTAAGTATATGACAGTTTCGGGATTTTTAAGGTCATCACTCAAATCGCTGGCATTGTCGAAGAATATATCGGTCAGTCCCAGCCCGCTGATGATATACAATATTTGCTGGTGGGTGTAGGTCTGGTTGTGGAAGATTCCTTTGGCAGTGTCCACTCAGCCCACCTGTGGTGCATCATCACAAAGGGATTCACCACTCCTTTATCCACTGTTCCAAACAATCATAAGCGGGTGAGAGCACCGATGAGTACAGCGCATCCGTCCCTGGTTCGAGGCCACCGACAAAGACCTGCCTCGCTCCCATCCGCTGCAGGCGACGCAAGCCCTCGGTGATGGCTGCGCGTGCCAGCCCACGGCGCTGGTGTTCGGGAACGGTGACGACCGGCTCGATATAGGCTGTGCGGGTGGTGTCGTCGTACCAGATGGTGGCGCAGGCGGCAATCACATCTCCGATCGCGGCGACCATATCCAGGTCCCGGCGGTAGAGCGGACAGCGCTGGATGTTGCGATACCACTCCCAGCCCTGGTATTTCTCATCCGGCTCGCCTGGATGGAAGCCGCGCCAGGAAGCCCAGGAACGGGCCGGCAGTTCGCGCTCGTCTCCCAGCGAGCGGATGGTGTAACCAGCCACAACCGGGACTTCCGGGATGGGCATGTCCAGGTCCCGTCGCCATTGCCTTTCGGTCCATCTACCTTTGATGTAGCCACGCCCTTGAAGCAGGTCGAGACGCAAGGTGTCTTTAGAATCAACCCAGATGGAAATTTCTTGTTTATCGGCATGCGTAACAGCCAGGTATTTCTCAGCGGAGGCGATCATCTCCTCTTCCAGCTTCTCTGTCTTGAAAGCAGGATGAATTTGCAGGAATACCTGGCCGAACTCCTCCGGATTCAACACGGCTGCGATCTTTCCATCTGGTGTCTCCCACAGGAAAGTGACTTGCTCCAAAGGATCGTTGGAATGGCAGTTTTCGAGACCGTGCCAGCGCCAGTAATCGAGGCGGGCCACATGCCAACTCTTTTCACGCAAGCCGTTGAGCACCAGCAATTCCTGCAGGAAGTTACGGATGTGCCAGAAGTCGTTTTCATCCTGGTAGTTGCGCATGATTGGTTTCAAGCTTCTTCCCATATTGTTTTATAGCTCCAATATTCACGTTTCACACGCGACCTACAGCTTTGATCCTGTCAAATATCCGTTGCCAGGGTCGACTTCCGGAACAAGTTTAGCTAAATGGGTTTTAAACGTTGATTCAAAGGTGTAAATGATCTTTCCCGGTAGAGTTTTATGGCTGAAATAGTATATCTAGGATAAACCATTTATTCATTTTTGACATCCTCCTCGGGTGGGGTTCGTAATGCTTTGAAAGCCTGTGGTTATCATTCCTGGTGAGACCCTACAGTTTCTTGCATAAATCGATGAACATTCCTTTATCAAAATGCCCGGAAATAGCAGGATTTTGGTTCATTTATTTACGCAGTACCCTGTAAATCAATCCAATCATCGCGGCTGTTAGAACAATCAGCTTACAATGACATGTTCAGGGAGTTGAATTCTGGGCCAAATCCTTTGCTTCAATGAGTAACCGGTCCAGGTCTTTTCGGCTGAAGTATTGTCCGCGCAGGAAGACGCTCTCGATCTGTTGTGTGTTCCTGATGTCTTCCAGCGGATTACCCCGGACGAGAACCATGGAGGCTGTTTTTCCCTCGCTAATGCTGCCGAGGAGGTCCCCCAGACCCATGACCTGCGCCGGCACGATTGTAGCACTGCGCAGCACATCCGCAGGCGGGATGCCAGCTTCCTGCCAGATCGCCATCTCATCATGAACAGAAAAGCCAGGGAGGATACCAGGCAGCATCAGATCAGTACCCACCATCAGCGGAACTTCAGCTTTGTTCAGGCCTACAACCATTTGTACCCAGTTCTTCCAGATAAAATCCGGCAGGTCGCTCTGTTGGGTCCACAGCGATGTCCAAAGATCCATAACACTTTGTGAGATGTATTCACTGTGCGGGAAGTCTCTAGTAAAGAGTGGCTTGATGTCTACGAGGGTTTTAAACGTGACAACGGTTGGACAGATGGTCATGCCACTCGAACGAATCCGCTGGTATTCATCTTGCAAGTCTTCCGGGTTGACTTCTCCAAGGCGTTGAAAATAGCCTGCATCCGATGCCTGCCCTTTAAAAGTCAGATTGACGGGCTCCCCCAGCAGCTTGGCGATGACTTTCTCGAAGCCATTGAAATGCTCACTGCTTGCAAGGCCGGCTGCCGCCGCATCTTCGAGGTAGACAGACTCCGGGAGATGTGCGACCACCTTGAGACCATATTTCTGGGCTTAATCCAAGATTGCAAAAAACACATCTTTATCAAGGCGGCTGTAAACCTTGATCATGTCCACGCCAGCTTCTGCTTGTTTGCGGACCGCGGCCCGGCCTTCCTCCGGTGTTTTGATGCCCAACGAGATGGATGGAATTATGGGTGGATATCCGTCCAGGATCGCGCCCGTGGTGATCAATTCCGGTCCCAGCGTTTCACCTTGGTTCAATTCATCCCGGAGTGGAAGAATGAAATCGTTTGGCATTCCCACATCTCGAACGAGCAGGACTCCATTTGCGATCATCAAGCGCCCGAATACAGGCGCGTCGAAATAGTGTACATGTGCGTCAGTAAGACCTGGGATCAAGTAATACCCGTGGCCATTGATGATCTCGGCACCTTCCGGGATGTAAACCTTTCCCTGGGCGCCGATCTTATCGATCCGCTCGCCCACAACAATTACTGTCTGACCGGGAACTGCGATTCCATTCTCTACATCAATAATTGTCACATCAGTGATGGCATCTAGTTTTAGTTGAAAGGTTGACATGTTGACTTATCTCCTTTTTACATTCCAACTATTGGTAGGTGGTCAGTCGAAATTATTCATACAAAATTATACTTTCGGCGGTGTCCTCGCCGTCGAGGACGGCGGCATGAGCAACAACGTTTTTCTAAAGGCTTTCGGCGAATTACTTCGCATGCCAATTCTGGCTACACTACATGCCTGTAATGGCGCGCTGTACAAATGTCAATACGGCCATGATTAAGAACAGGATGATTGCTGGAATGCTCCACCCGCGTCCGGTATTTGACGCCACTCCCAGCATCCCTCCGGTACCTGCGAAAAACAATACGACATAGCCGATCACCATCCATCTTACATTGCGGAAGTCAACCTTTAGAATGTAATCCAGCAATGCTTCCACGATTAACCATGCCAGCATACAACAAATCTGGATGTAGTACAGCACGGGTCGTTCCAGTTGTGGGGCTTTCAAGAGTAGAAATATCATTGGGATTGCCAGGAGTAATTCGAAATAGCCAATCCAATGTCCGTACTGAGGCTTTCCTAGAAGCCTGAAAATGAAAACAAGTATAGCCGAAATATAGAATGCAACGGTTACGATGGCACCCAGTAGATTCGTTTTTTCCAGCATTTGGTATCTCCTTTCAACTTCATTTACAAGGGTATTATTATTTTTTTCTTTATCCTTATCTTTATCTGATCCCAGTACAAATAGATCAGACTGGCCAGGAGTATCCAGAAGGAGATCGAAACGAGATACCCCCATGTTCGGTCGATATCAAAGGCAATATGGATCAAACAATATAAAGCGATATATTCCAATACGATATAAGGAGCGTGCGTGATCCACTTCCGCCTGAAATCGAACATTAATACTTTATCCAAAAGAAACTCTACAAGGATGTAAAGAAAAACGAGACCGAAAGAAACCATGATCCCTGGTCTCTTTCCTTCGGTCAAGTAGCGGATAAAAACTACTGCGAAAGGGATTGTTAAAAGCAACCAAAGATTAACAATAACTTTGAATGGTTTAGCCCACCCGTTCTTGTAAGCAACAAAGATGCCTACAATCAGGAGGTTAAACGCAATAGCAGTAAGAACAAAGATCAAACCATAGACATTGATTCTTGTAAACATAGAAATTCCTTTCTTGACAACCACATAAGTTTGCTGCCAGTAGTCCGCTGACTGTCACAAAAATGTAGCTCAATGACATTTTCCAGCGAAGTTGACGAAAGATGTTCATGGCTGTCTGCTCGCGTTATCTCCTGTATACATGGTATCCCATTGTGGTCTGCTTGTACATTTATGGCCCCTGGAGCGAAGCGATGATCATCTCGCCCACGCGTTGGTCTTTTTCGCTCAGGCTGTAACCGGTCTCGCAGTGGAGCGATGTAGCACTGAAGATGAACCCGAACTCCAAATTGCCGCGCGCAATATTGGGTTGTCCCCCACCCTGGTGATACCAGATCGCAGTGACCTCTCCGCTGGGGCAAACTAGAAGCAGGCGCTGTGCGGGCTGGCCCGCAACCTCCAACTCTCCTTGTGGAACGAACTCGCCTTGACCTACACCGGTCGGCCAGAGTCGAGCATCTTCTCCCACATGGCGGAAGGTCATGCGGATGTTCTCATTCCCGGAAGCATAGGAGGGGTGCAGGTTGAGCGTATGGCCGTTCATCAGCGGGTCATTCCTGGTGACCTCTTCCACGATCCAATCTTCGGGGAGCATGATCGAAAAATTATAGACAGGATGTATGTATGTCCACCAGCCCTGGTAATCGGCGGGGTCAATAGGCATCGGCGTGGGGATTTCCGTCGGGACGGTCGTGGGTATAGCCACATCAATCGCCGGGATGGAGGTGGGGCTCATCTGTCTGGCTGAGGCGCATTCCCGACGGTAGTAAGCCCATTCGTCACATTCGCTCCCATCGGGGAAGATGCAAACACCATTCTGGCTGCCATCGGCAGCGGTGCGAATCTCCAGTGTGTTCCCCTGCTGCTTGCAGTACACGGAAGCCGGATTGGGCATGTTCGCTTCTGGCGTTGGACTGATCTGCCTAGGAGTGCAAGATGCAGAAAGCACAATACTAATCAGTATGAACACAGTGAACAATACTATGCGGTACATTTTGACCTCTTTTTGCCTAGAATTCTCGCACAGAACTACCTATGAGAAATTCGAGAAAATTCCAAGGAAGATTGGGATATCCATCCCGGCATGGAACAAGATCGAGCTCCACATGCTGTCTGTTTTTTGCATGACATATCCCCAGGCCAGCGCCAGCGGGAAAACGATGGCCAGGAAGATGGCATTACTTGCAGTGTAGGTTACGGACCCATGCACCAGGGTGAATACAATAGCGATCAGGAAAATCGATATGAAATTCCCGAAGAATGGTTGCAGCTTGCGCAGAAACAATCCCCGGAACCAGAGCTCTTCCAATGTCGCGTTTGCAAGGACAGCGATCAATACCCAGGGGATCCAGGGGATGATCCTGGCCAGGCTCAGGTCTTTTGGGTTGAACAGGTTCGCCATGGGAATGGAGCCGGCAGCCGCGAGAATGAAAGTGACCAGTCCAATGATCAAACCCAGTTTCAGCTTGCCCTTTTGAATATAGATCGAGCCCAGACTGCCGCCTGACAACAGGGTAAATGTGATGACCACGCTTACGACCACCAAGCATTCATTCAGTTTCTCGAGCGCAAAACCGACCGGAGAATTGCCATTTATACCCATATAATCCACCAGATAGATGCCAAAGATCAAGTCCAGGGAGACCACCACGGACATGGTAAACAAGGCAAACATTAATTGCCAGAACTTTTCAAAACGCTCGCTCCTGCGTAACAGCAAAGCCGCCGCAAGGAGAATGACGCTCGTTCCGATCTTAGCTAGATAATCTTCGACCCTGTTGTGCAGCAAAGGTCCCGACCCCCATGGATTGAAAACAATCATCAAATACGACCCTATGGCTGTAAACAACACCGCTAATACAATACGCTCACCCCAGTCTCTTGCTGATAAACGATTGCTTTTCATGGTTAATCTCCTTTTGGATGCGGTAATTGACTATCAGAACGGTTTTTACAATAGCAG
>CAIQQN010000270.1 GCA_903873975.1 uncultured Anaerolineales bacterium | reverse complement strand
GACGACGATCAAGGAAATGAAGAATTTCCCCGAAACGCTCAAATACCTGCTGGCATATTTCCTCTACAACGATGGCATCCAGACGGTGATCGCAGTCTCGTCCACCTTTGCGGCCGCTCCGCTCATCCGCGGCGGAGTGGGCATGGACCAGTCCACTTTGATCATTGTCATCCTGATGATCCAGTTCATGGCGTTCTTTGGCGCGCTGCTGTGGGGTAAACTTGCCAACTGGGTGGGCGCCAAGCGCTCGATCATCGTCAGCCTGGTTATCTGGGCGGGTGTCGTGATCTATGCTTATTTTGGGCTGAAGGGTGAAAACCGCGTGCTCGAATTCTTCATCATGGGAGCATTCATCGCGCTGGTGATGGGCGGTTCGCAGGCCATCAGCCGCAGTCTCTATGCCCAGATCATCCCCTCCGGCAAGCAAGCCGAGTACTACTCCTTCTACGAGATCAGCGAGCGCGGGACTTCCTGGATCGGGCCGCTGATCTTCGGACTGGTGAACCAGATCTTTGGCAGTTTGCGCCCGGCCATCCTTTCGCTGATCTTCTTCTTTGTGGCGGGCCTGATCGTCCTGCCCTTTGTCAACGTGAAGAAAGCGGAGCAGGATGCCAGGGCATTTGAAGTAAAAAACGCCTGAGACCTCCGATACGAAAAACAAGCCGGAGACTGGTTTGCCTCCGGCTTGTTCTTTATTTCTGTAATAAGGCGATCTTCTTTTTTCTTCCAAGAGCAAGTTTCCGGGCTCCATTGTCAAAACGCCTTGAACCACGCTGCCATCTTTTCCACCCCCTCCTCGATCACCTCCATCGAAACGGCATACACAAGCCGGAGGTAGCCCTCGCCGCCAGCACCGAAGTCTGTTCCAGCCAGCACGGCCACACCAGCCTCGTCAATCAATCGGGTGGCAATTTCCTTTGAACTCAATCCATACGATTTTACATTCGGGAAAATGTAAAATGCGCCCTGCGGCTTCTGGGCGTGGACACCGGGGATGGCGTTGACCAGTTCCAGCATACGGTCGCGGCGGCGCTGGTATTCGGAAACCATCCCAGCCACGAAATCCTGCGAGCCGGTCAGGGCTTCCATCCCGGCGTACTGGGTGAAGGCGGCGGTACAGCCGGTGGCATGGGTGATGAGCAGCTCCAGCCGTTCTGCCAGCGCGACCGGGGTGATCATGTAACCCAGCCTCCAGCCGGTCATCGAATAGGTCTTCGAGAACCCATCCACGATGACCGTACGCTCAAGCATTTCGTCAATTTCAGCGATGGAATGGGCACTATCGCCGTCATAGACCAGTTGCGTGTAGATCTCGTCCGAGAGCACCCAGCAGTTGTGTTGGCGGGCTTTTCCAGCGATATGTTCCAGGTCTTCGAACGGGATGACTCCCCCGGTTGGGTTTCCGGGTGAGTTCAGGACGATCAGCTTTGTTCGTTCGGATATGCTCGCATCGAAAACGTCCAGGTCGAAGGAGAATTGTTTTTCTTCGCGCAACGGCACTGGCACCGGGATCCCGCCCGCCACGCGGATCATGGCCTCGTAGGTGGGGAAACCGGGATCGGGATAGAGCACCTCGTCTCCCGAGGCGACCAGGGCCAGGGTTGGGAAGAAAAGGCCGGGCTTGGAACCGCAGCTGACGACCACTTGGGCGGGATCTATTTTCAGCCCTCGCAATCGCCCGGCATAATCGGCGATGATCGCGCGGAATTGGGGGATTCCCGCCGGAGGAGTATATTTGGTCTTCCCAAGGCGGATGGCGGCGATCCCGGCTTCGCTGACATTGGCGGGCGTGGGAAAATCGGGCTGGCCGATTTCAAGATGGACAATCTTCCTTCCCTGGGCTTCGAGGGCCTGGGCCTGGGCGAGGACGGCATAGGCGCCCTCGGGTCGGAGAGGAGTGACGCGATCGGTGAATGGTTGCATGGCTAATGTACCTTGAACAGGCCGGCTTCGTTGGCGCCCAGCAGCCCGGCGCGCAGGCTGCGCTCGTCCACCTGGGCAAGACTGGCGGCCATTTCAACGCTGATGACAGGCTGGACGCGATAGCGGTCCATTTCGGTGGACAGCGTTTCCAGGCCTGTGTCGCTGGACATCCAGTCCAGCCGGTCGAAAACTTTCAGGTTGATTGGTCCACGGTAGCCGACCAGGGTCTTTTCACCCGCGGAGTTGAAGAAGTCTTCGAAAAACGACATGACCAGCTCGCGCAGGCTGCGGTAGACTGGCTCGCGGTAGCGTATGCCGGTGAAATTTGACTGCGCCACCGCTCCCCAGTGGTTACGGCGCTTGAAAAGCGCCAGGATATGATCGTCATCGTGCCCGTTTGGGATGAGTTCCAGGATCAACGGCGGGTGGCCGATGCGCCGAAATGCAGAGGCAGCAAATAAAGCCCCATCGAAGCAGTGCGCTTTCCGCTCCCGGAGGACGCGCAGTGGGCAACGGTAGAATATGTCTGCGCTGTATGGGATGGTATTCAGGAAGGATTGGATCTTGATGGGACTGTCCAGACCGTCCATCACTTCACATTCAGCCGGGCTTAGGAAGGTTTCAAATCTCTTCAGCATTTCCATATCGATTCTATTTTACAATAAATTCTGCCAGGGTCAGTTTCTCCGGCTGGATTTCGACCCATTTCTCATATAAAACACCGGCCCACAAAGAAGTGACCCGGTACAACCCGGCAGGCTGGTCGCCGATGGCAGCAATCTCGCCCCAAGGATCGCTGGCATTGACCATCTCCGCTGCAAAGGCATCTACCTGGTAGGCCGCAGTTGCGGGCTGGTTCCGGTCGGGATAGTACTGTACATTGAAGGTTGGAAGAATCGTCGTCCCGGCATTGTCTCTTGCAAGCAGGGCCAGTGTCCCGTTGCCGGGATGGGGAACCAGCCAAAGTTCCGGGTTGAGCGTGGAGCCGTAGTCGTTCGGATCCACCCGCACCTCGAAATGGAGGTGGCTGCCCCGTGCCGCCCCGGTCGCTCCGACCTCCCCGATCTTCTGCCCGGCTGTCACGGTCTGGCCCGTGGTGACTTCCAATTTGGATAGATGGGCATACAGAGTGTAGAGTATTCCATAGGGCGTACCCGGCAATTCGTGCTTGAGAACGACCAGGTTTCCGTAAAAATTCGACCAGGGAGTGAAAAGCTGGTCCGTGTCATTCCCGGCGAAGGACACCACCCCGTCCGCGGCCGCCAGGACGGGCGTTCCGCTGGCGTTGTAGAACTCCACCCCGTGGTGCGGTTCACGTGTGCCACCTTCGGTGGAGCCGAAAGGGTAGCCGCGGTCGATGCTGTCGGTTCCCGGTGGTGCGATGGGACGTTGGAATACAAAATAAGCGTCCTTGATGCAGTAATCCACCGACGACAGGTCGCACGGAATGGGCGTGGCGGTCGAGGTGGGGACGGGGCTGGGCGTGGAAGTGGGCGAGGAAAACCTGGTCCAGGTGGGGAGCGGGGAGGTTGGAGATGGGGAGGGTGCTGCCGTGACCGCGTTACCACAGGCCGCCAGGATCAGACTGGCGGCCGTGAGAACAGATGCAATTGCTCTGGCCGGCTTCATGCCAGCGAGAACCCCCCGCGCTCCTGGATGGATTTCTGGATGTTTTTTTCGAGTTTGACGGCCTTTCCTTCGAGTGTGTGTAATTTGCTGAGCAGAGGTTCTCCGGCGTCTTTGTCAGCCAGGCTATTGACATTGGTGCGCACGTTGTAGCCGGCGGAAGTCAGCGCTGCGTGCGCCATGGCGGCCGCTGACGCCCCGTCACTGATGGCGTTCAGGTTGCCGAGAGCCACCGCCCGTTCAGCCAGTGCCATCACACTGACAGATTTCTCGGCCACCGCGAGCGGAACCTGTGCGGCCTGCAGGGTGGCTTTCTCGATGGCCTCCGCGCGAACTTTCTCCTGCTCGGGCGTGGCTTTCGGCAGTTTGAAGGCGGCCAGCACGCCCTCGAAAGCCTGCGCATCCTCGTCCACGGCAGCGGTCAATTCGCGGCGCAGGCGCTCGACCTGGTTCAGAATCTCATTCATCTGGGCTTCGACAGCCGCGTACTTCTTCTTGCCGATCGTCAGCCGGGCCACCATAGCGACCAGGGCCGCTCCCATCGCTCCGGCGTGCGCGGCAGCGGAACCGCCGCCGGGAGTGGGAGTTGCCGCGGCGAGATCGTCGAGGAAGGAAATGCCGGTTGCGGGTCCGGATATCGCCGCGGCCGCGTAAAGGCGCTGCTCAAGGACTTGGTCGGCATTGAAACCGTCCAGCTGCAAGTACCAGACCGCTGAATCGATCAACGCCTCCTGCGGGATCAGCCCAACCAGTTCGCTGTGATGGACGCTGACGCCGTAACGGGCAGCCTCGCGGCGGATGGCCTCGACCGCGCGGTAGACCGGAGTCTGACGGAAGTTGGTTAGATTCATCGAGACCTGCGCCTTGCCATCCACAAGCATCCCGAGCGCCTTGACGCATGGTAACCCACCGGACGATTGGCGGATTGCTTTGGCGATAGCCTTGGCAATAGCCACGTCACCGGTATCCAGATAAACGTTGTAAGCGATGAGTGGATGGCGTGCCCCGATGATGGTAGCACCGGCGGTACCAAGGCGGGACGGACCGAAGTCCGGTTTGCGCTCCGGGTGGGTTTCGATCTCCACCTTGAGCCCTTCGTACTGCCCGCGGCGGATGTTTTCCAGGTTGACCCGTGCGGGTTGCGTGGCAGCTTCCTCGTACAGGTAGACCGGGAGGTTCAGTTCGCGGCCAACGCGTTCGCCCAAGCGGCGAGCCATGGCGACGCAATCTTCCATTCTGACCTCGGAGAGCGGTACGAATGGGACCACGTCGGTGGCGCCGATGCGCGGGTGAGTACCGGTGTGCTTGTCCAGGTTGATAAGTTCGGCGGCCTTGCGGACGCCCTGGAAGGCGGCTTCCTCGACTGCTCCAGGTGAGCCGACATAGGTGACAACAGTGCGGTTGTGATCGCTATCGGAGTGGCGGTCTAGCACGGTCACTCCGGCTGCGGCAATGGCAGCGACGATGGCTTCGACCACTTCCGACCGGCGGGCTTCGGAAAAGTTGGGGATGCATTCGACGAGGGGGGAAGGCATAGGGTTCAGGTTTCGGGTGATTAGAATGAGAGGAACGAGGTTATTATACCGTAGGGGAGATAAGAAAAAGACCTGACAGGTCTTTGAGACCTGTCAGGTCTGCGTCTGATTTCCAGACGTGGCTTTATCGCACTGCCAGGCCCATGAAATACGGCCAGACGATCAGGGCGAGCAGGGCTTTCCACCAGATGAGTTTGGCGAATGCAATGGTGAACATCCAGCCGGCGGACCAGAATGCCCCTGCCAGGCTGCCAGAATGGACGATTGTGCGCGTTGGTTTCGTTTCAGTAGACATGGAATCTCTCCTTTTCGTATTCCTGGAAATTCGTTTTGGAAACAACACTCTTAATACGGGGAGAATCGAGATAAGGTTGCACACAACCCTATATCCGGGAAATACTGCGTGGAGTTTGTTTCTGAGGTTTTAATATGCTTTAGCCCGGTTCTTTCGCCTTGCCAGCTCGCTGGCGTACTTCACACCGAGGGTGTCCTTATGCTCACGCGCCCAGTCGGTCAGGCGGGTCCTCCCGGCGGCGGGAGAGTCTGTCCAGAGTAGATTATCCATCAGCCCCTTGATCTCGGGCCAGGTGATCATCACGTCGCCCATCAGGCGGCCCAGGGCCCAGCCGGCAGCATAAGCCAGGGCGGGCAGCATGGACAGAATTGGGCGTTTAACGCTGATGATTTCGGCGATGGTGGTTGCCAACTCCCGATAGGTGAAGGTCTCCGGGCCAATTGCGTCTATCGTCACGTTTTCAGTGTATATGCCCTGTTCCACCGCCAGTTCGGCCAGGTCATCCACGTAGATCGGTTGGAGGCGATAGCTCCCGTCGCCGAACATGCCGAAGACCGGCAGGTGCCGCAGAGCCCAGGCGATGTTATTGATGAGGATATCTTCCTTGCCAAAAAGTACGGTCGGGCGCAGGATGGCATAGGAGAGGCCAGATGTCTGTAGGGCCTGTTCCAGGCGGGCTTTGCCGGAGAAATATTCGAGCGGAGAATCTTCGGACGGGTTGGTGATGCTGACGTGGACGATGCGCCTGACCCCGGCCTGGCGGGCTGCTTCGAACAGGATGAGCGTATTTCGTACGGCGGACTCGTGTTTGAATAAAGAATAGTTGAAGCGCACCCAGTAGGTGTTGTAAAGCACATCTGCGCCGCTCAAAGACCCAACCAGGTCATCCGGGCAGTCGAAATTGAACGGATGAACTTCGACCTGGCCGCCGAATGGATTGAGGCGCTGCATCGAGTTGGTCAGTGTACGGACGCGGTGGCCTTCGGCCAGCAGCCGCGTGGCAATGTACTTTCCTGAATACCCGAATGCTCCGGTGACGACATGAAGTTGCTGAGGCATCATTCTATTCTTTTTCCATCAGCGTTCGTGCCATCGCCATTGCTCCCAGCACTCCGGAGCGTTTCCCCAAAGCAGGCGGGACGATGTACTCTTCCATTGTTCCAGTAAGCACGCTCGAGGCGATATAGCCATTTAGGAGGTCCCGCACCTTGCCCCGGATGGAAGGGAATAGCGACTGGCGCTCCATCACGCCGCCGCCCAGCACAATCCGCTGTGGCGAGAGCGTCAGGATGACATTCACCAATGCGTATGCAATATAAGTGGCTTCCAGTTCCCAGGCGGGGTGGTTATCAGGGAGCGTTTCAGCGGGTTTCCCCCAACGGCGGGCAAGGGCGGGGCCGTTGGCCATGCCTTCGAAACAGTCCCCGTGAAATGGACAGTTGCCGGGGAAGGGGTCTTCTTTGAGGTCATGCGGCAGGCGCATGTGACCCGCTTCCGGGTGGGTCAGTCCGTGGATTACTCGCCCGTTGATGATGAAGCCTGCACCGATGCCGGTCCCGATGGTGAAGTAGACCATCGACTCCAGCCTCCGGTTTTCAGGGATCCAGGAGTACTCGCCGAAGGCTGCCGCGTTCACATCCAGTTCGAAGGCCAGGGGCATATTAAATGTATGCTGGAAGGCAGCCAACACGTCTGTTCCGGTCCAGCCAGGCTTGGGCGTGGTGGTGATGGAGCCGTAGGTGGGGGAGGCCGTATTCAGGTCCAGGGGGCCAAACGAGGCCAGCCCGATGGCAGAGAGGTTGTATTTCTGGAAGAAAGCGATGGCCTGGCCCAATGTCTCGTTGGGGGTGGTGGTCGGGAAGCGAACTTCCTCGACGATTTCATCCGGCCCGCTCCCCACTGCGCAGACGAACTTGGTCCCCCCACCTTCCATGGCACCAATGAGTTTCTTCATAGTGGGTTTTTCACGTATGCTGTGCATTATGGTCTCCGTTTTCTATGCGCCACGTAGAAACGTTCCGGATCAGAAAGGAAAACGCTCTGACAAATCTCGGTGCAGAAGAAAATGGTCCGCCCGTGGAACTCCGCTTTCGGGTAATAGGCTGGGTCGCCGGTGATGGTTCTATGGCAAACAGTCTCGGAAAAAACCAGCGGCTCTCCATCTGTGGCAGGCGTGGGGTCGGTTTGGGAACCTAACTTAGTTTGGCGATCCATATCTCAAAGGGGTTTAATATCAATTGTGGATAATCTGTTGTCACCTGCGCTGTTGAGGAGTAGATCACCCGCGCGGACTTCACACCCAAGTCGGAGAAATCCAGTGATATCTGATTTTCCGAGAAATTCAGGGTAACCAGCACCTTCTGGTCGGACGTTGAGCGCAGGAAAGCCAGCACCTCTTGTGAGGTTTCGTGGACAGGCCGGTAATCGCCCTCCACCAGCGCCGGCGTGGCTTTGCGGACTCGCAGAAGGCGCCGATAAAAAGTAAGCAGCGAGGTCGGATCCATTTCCTGGTCCTGAACGTTGATGCCCTCGGCATAGTTCGGGTTGACCGGCAGCCAGGGGGTTACTTCCGCCGGGCAGAAGCCGCCGTTGGGGGCGTTGCGCCATTGCAGTGGGGTGCGGTTCTTGTCGCGCGACATGGCGGCGGCGCGCAAGGCTGCCTGCGAGGGCTCCACTTTTAACTCATTCACCAGGCGTTCATAATACCAGGTCGCCATCGTGTCGCGCAGCCTGGCCTGGTCGGGGATCAGATAATCTGTCATGCCGATCTCTTCGCCGTTGTACAAAAAAGGTGTACCGCGCAGGGTCAGGACCACTGCCAGGTTGAGCCGCGCCAATTTGGTATCCTGGAATGCATCTCCCCCGCTCCGTGAAGCGGAGTAGCGGGAGAACACTCGTGCACAGTCGTGGTTGCCAAGCGTGTTGCAAGCCCAGGCCTCCGGCGAGACCTTTGCCAGCGCAGCGATCCGTTCCTGCTGGTTTTTGCGGACACACTCCGGGGAGAGCTGGTCGGTGCGCATCAGCGGGAAGTTGAAAACCAGGCTTAATTCGTCCTCGCCGTTGCCCTGGTAGGTCACATCGTCATCCTCGCCTACCAGCATCCGGTCGCCGTCATACTCGTCGAGGACGGAGCGAAGTTCTTTCATGAGTTCATGGATGCCTGGCTGGCCCAACTGGTACTTGAACATATCCATCCAGTATTGCTCTACCAGTGCCCGCTCTTCAGGTGTTTTGGCAATATCCGAAAAATGCCGCAACCCTGCCAGATCCATTGGCACCGTGTGCGGCGTCAGTTTCGGGTCCTCGAAAATCGTCCCGATGGCATCCAAACGGAAACCATCCACGCCCATCTCCAGCCAGAAGCGGGCAGCATTCCACATTGCCTTGCGCACTTCCGGGTTGTGCCAGTTCAAATCGGGTTGTTGTTTCATGAAGTAGTGATAGTAGTATTGACCGCGTTCTGGAGCGAAAGTCCAGGCTGGGCCGTCAAAGCAGGACTGCCAGTTGTTGGGCGGCGTATCCACCCACACGTACCAGTCTGCTTTCGGGTTGTCACGGCTGGATTTCGACTCCAGGAACCAGCGATGTTCGTCGGAGGTGTGGTTCAGTACCAGGTCCAGGATGACATGCATGCCGTGGGCGTGTGCGCTGTCCAAAAAGATCCTGAAGTCGTCCAGGGTCCCGTATTCCGGGGCAACGTCCTCGTAGTTCGAGATATCGTAACCGCAGTCAAACATTGGGGAAGGAAAATGGGGCGAGAGCCAGAGGGCATCCACCCCCAGGTCTTTCAGGTAACCTAACTTTTCGGTCATGCCTTTGATATCACCGATACCGTCCCCGTTCCCGTCGGCGAACGAGCGCGGGTAAATTTGATAAAAAACAGCCTTCTGCCACCACTTGAAATGACTCACTACATACTCCTGAGAATAAGATTTGATTGTGTTGACCCCTATCGCGCATGGCTGTTTGATAACCTTTTCCAGGCACGGCACTTCACCCGGATCTGCAGTAGATCTCGGAATTTGGAACGATGCGGTCAGGGATCTTAATTGGCGTGATTATAACCTTGGGAGGGTTTTTACGGCTGGATGGTAATGCTGGCAACCAGTGCATCGAGCGCGGCGAGGGTGGGGGCGTAGTTATCGGAAGTCTGGGAGTTCAACTGATTGATCATGTCAGTTATATAGGGTTGGTAATTGTTGGCGAACTCTTCCCAACTCACACCGCCGGGCGGGTTATCAGCATTGGCAGGCAGGATCGGGTTGTTGATTGGCAGGATCGCCGACACCCAATATTTGCCGTCGCTGGTGAGACCCTGGTAGGTGTAGAACAAATCGGTGTTGTTGACCGGCGCAACATACTGCGCATATTCGGTCAGATAGCGGATGCCGCCGCCGCTCACGAATGGGAACACCCGGTACTGTGCATGGAATACCTGGGCGGCATTGAAGGATGGCAGGAGCGGTAGAGTATCACCGGTCGTTCCGCCGTTGACCAGGGCTTGCAGGTCGGATACGCGCCCGGGCACGAAGTCCGGGAGGAGTTCGCTGTAACGCTGGATGGGAAAAACTGAAATGTGAGGGTCAAAGAATTTGCCGGAGAGTACGTACCCCTGCAAAGTTAGCTTGGTATATTGCGGGTCAACCTCCATCCCTTCAGGGCTCTCGGGGACGGTTTCGCAGTTGTAACCGGAGGCCAGAGCCGGGTCGAGATGGAATGCCAGTTCGTTGCAGTTGACGTTCGTGACTGGTGCGGTTGGTTCCGTCACCTCTGGCGTCTCGGTGAAAGCAACTGGTGAGGCGGTAACAACCAGCGGTGAGGTTACCACTGGCGGGGTGCCTGTCGTCGAGATAATACAGGCAAACATCAGGATGGAAAGTATGAGGAGGATATAGAAAAACCGTTTCATGATTTCTCCTTTTATTGGTCAAATATAGTAATGGGACTTTTCGTTCTAGCTGGAACACCCCTTTTGGGGCATGCGTTGATGGATAAACAAGCAGAATGCCAGGGCAAACACGATCAGATTTTTCAGTAGAGGTTCAAGGGTTTACCAAACAGTAATTCGGGATTTCAGGTGGTACCCCTTTCAAATAAGGTTCCGGAGAAATGCCCCACGGATGGTCCTGGAAGAAACGCCATGCAGCCGCCGGCCCGTCAGGGGGAATGGTGTGACCTCTTCCGTGATTGCACATGATCGCTAGGTTACCATTGCTTGAAACAAAATCATAATAATCATGTGCAGCCAGCTCATTGTTTGCCACAACAATATCCCCAGGACCACCCCAGAAAACAAGCGATGGGAATTGGTTGCCTGGGTCTTCATAGGGTGGGTGAGGGACCATTGTCTCCGGGAAAAGACCTCCCGAATAAAGGACGACGCTCGCCACATAACTCGAACGGCGGATCGCCATCTGCGCTGCCTGCTTCCCGCCTGCCGAGAAACCTGCCACGTGGATATGAGTGATGTCAACCTGCTTTTCCTGGACGGCGCAGGCTAAGGCGAGGTCTGCAACGAGCAAATCATCCTGCCGGTCCGTGGTGTTGAGGAACCATTCACCTTCCGCTGCAGGGTCTGATTCGAATGAAATGACCACGCCTCCCTGCGCAGTAATTTCAGAAATTTCGTCCTGTCCCAAACCAATGAGTACGTTTTCAGCCTTGCCTCCCATGCCGTGCCACCAGAATACCACCGGACCCCCTCCTTTACTGCCAATTCTAAGGAACACGCTCCTGGGAGAAATTCCCTCAGGCGAGAAGGTTACAAAGCCATTCTTGAACTCCGGGCATGGACCAGATGCCGGAGGTATCCGAGGCTGGCTCGGTGTTGCAGTTTGAGATGGCACAGCACTCTCAACTGGTGATTCCGTTGCATAAGCAGTTGCAGAGGTCGTCACCAAGCCTGTTGTCGGAACCAGGGTTTGACCGGTCGTAATCCGGCGGGAGAAATTACAGCTCAAGCTTAAGAGGATTACAAGTAACAAGGATGCAATGGTATACCATTTTTTCTTCATGGGATTCTCCATGGAAACCAACTAGCTAAAATCCCTGGTGCTCCGTCCTTGAAATAATTTCCTCCTGCAAAGCCTCACTCAAGTCGCAGAAGTAATCCGAATAGCCAGCGACGCGGACGATGAGATCGCGGTACTGTTCGGGGTTTTTCTGCGCCTTACGCAGGGTTTCGGCATCCACCACGTTGAACTGGATGTGGTGACCGTCCAGTTTGAAGTACGAGCGGATCAGCGCCACCAATGCCTCGAGACCGGTCTCGTCAGCCAGGAGCTGCGGCGTGAACTTCTGGTTGAGTAGCGTCCCGCCGGTGCGGACATGATCCATCTTTGCCGCGGATTTGAGCACGGCGGTCGGCCCGTGCCGGTCCGCGCCCTGGACCGGTGAAATCCCTTCCGATAACGGTGCCCAGGCACGCCGCCCGTCGGGAGTCGCACCTGTCATCGAGCCGAAGTAGATGTGACAGGTGGTTGGCAGCAGGTTGATGTGATACTCACCGCCGCGGGTGTTCTTGCGCCCGTCAATGGCGTTGAAATAGGCCTCGAAGACCCGCACTAACAAGTCGTCAGCGGCATCGTCGTCATTTCCGTAGCGCGGGGTCTTGTTGAGCAGGATTTGGCGCTCGCGCTCGAACCCAGAAAAGTTGGCATCCAATATCTCCAGCATCTTATCCATCGGCATCGTCTTCTGCTCGAAGACATGTGTCCTGATGGCTGACAGGCAGTCGGTGATAGTGCCCATGCCCACCCCCTGGATGTACGAGGAGTCATAGCGCGGACCCCCGTCGTGGTAATCCTTGCCTTTAAGAACACAATCGTCCACCAGGAGCGACAGGAACGGGGCAGGCATATAGGCCGCGTACAGCCGCTCGATGATATTATTGCCGCGCACCTTGACGTCAATAAAGTGCAGCATCTGCTTCTCGAAGGCCGCGAACAGGTCGTCGAATGTGGCAAAGGTTCTTGGGTCACCGGTGTGCACCCCGAGTTGTTTCTGCGTGTACAGATCGAAGCCATCGTGCAGGGCCAGTTCCAGGATTTTCGGGATGTTGAAGTAACCGGTCAGGATGTAGGCTTCCTTGCCAAATGCCCCGGTCTCCACGCAGCCGCTCGTCCCGCCGTCACGGGCGTCCGCCAGCGATTTGCCAACCCGCACCATTTCCTGCACCACCAGGTCGGCGTTGAAGACCGATGGCTGGCCGAACCCGGTGCGGATGATCTTTGCCGCCCGCTTGATGAACCGATCGGGGTTCTTCTTGCTGACCTGGATAGACGATGACGGCTGGAGCAGGCGCATCTCCTCGATCACATCGAGCAGCAAATACGAGACCTCGTTGACGCCGTCCGAACCATTGGCCAGCAGCCCGCCAAGGTTGATCTGGGCAAAGTCGGTGTAGGTTCCGCTCTCGGCGGCAGTCACACCCACCTTGGGCGGGGCGGGCTGATTGTTGAACTTGATCCAGAAGCACTGGAGCAGTTCCTCGTAGCAATCCCTCCCCTGCCGGCTCAGGTCATAGAACGGGGCCAGGTGCCGGTCGAGGTGTCCGGGACAGAACGAGTCCCAGGTGTTGAGCTCGGTAGTCACGCCCAGGTGGACAAACCAGTAGGTTTGCAGCGCCTCGTTAAAATCGCGCGGGGCGTGCGCAGGAACGCGGGAGCAGACCTCGGCGATTTTCTCCAATTCCGCCCGGCGCTGCGGATCTTTCTGACTTTGAGCCTGCCGGCGTGCTTCTTCGGCATACCGCTCCCCGAAGCGGATCAATGCTCCTGCGCAGATGCGCATGGCTTTCAACTCTTCCTGTTTGGCGTAGGCTTCGGTGTCATTTAAATAATCCAACGCCGCGAGTCGGGCATCGATCTCGGCGATAAAATCGAGCATGCCCTTGTGGTAGATTTTCCCGTCCAGTACTGTATGACCGGGGGCGCGCTGTTCCATGAACTCGGTGAAGATCCCGGCATCGTAGGCGGCTTTCCACTCCTCGGTCATCTCGCGGAAGAGCAGGTCGCGCAGAGATCTGCCGCCCCAGAACGGGATGACTTTCTCCTCGTAGGTCTTGCGCGTCTCAGAGCTTAATTTAAAGGAGGTCTTGGGGCGCGAGTTCAGGATATCGAGGTCATCGAGGCTGTGGCAGCATAGTTCTGGATAGGTTGGAGCCATCTTCGGGGCAGGTCCCTTCTCGCCAACGATGAGTTCACCTTCACCGATGATGACGGTCTTGTGCTCCAATAGATGGGCGAATGCCATCGCCCGTTGAACCGGGATGGAGAAGGGGCGTAAATCCTGTTTATAGAATTCGGTCAGCAGTTCGGCGCGCTCGCCGGAAAGGGTCTCTTTCGCCTCAAGGGACTGCTGGCGGAGTTTGCGGACACGGTCGGTAATGGACATGGGTTACCTCAGAAGATTATTTTATCTCGAAAATGATCATTGCATTACTTTATCAGGCCGCCGTGATAGACCAACTCGTAAACGCGGACGCCGTCCCGGTCGATCCATTCCTTGCCTGTGAAGGAGGTGACATCGCCTTCGTTGTTGTCATGGTACGTGTCTCTCCCATCGGTGTATTCAAAGCCGCCGAGAAAACGGTTTTGCTGATACAGCCGCGCGAGACTTTTCTTGATCATCTGTCCGGTTTCTTCGGCAGTGATCCTGTCAGGTTCAAGGAGGCGGCCGTAATAATTCATTGCCCAGATGGGCTTGTCTTCAAAATAAACCACTTCTTCACCAATGAAATCCGCACCGCCAAAATAACTGTCCCAATAATGGAACGCCCCAGCGCGGAACTGAAGATCGTGCGAACCGGGGCGGCAGGATGCACTCGCCTCGCCGCCGCCGACATAAGTGGCCGCTTTGGCCCTCACGATGAAGTTATTGAGTTGGACAGTCATTTTCGTCATATCCATCCTCCTATGGATTTATTTCCAATCCGTACCTGCGCAATACCGTGACACTTTTCATCATCCGATCTGGTGTTGGAGAGTGGACTTCGGGTAACTCATACTCCATCCCCAAGCCGGTATATTTTCCCTCGGCGATATTGTGGTACGGGAGCAGTTCCACCGGCGGGACATGCAGCAGCCTGGCCAGGAATTCGCCAGTTTGCTGGAGGTTCTCTTCATCATCGTTGATACCGGGGATGAGTGGGATGCGAACCTGAATTTTATGCCCCAATTCTGACAGCTTCCGCAGGTTGGACAGGATATCGGCATTCGAGACACCTGTCCACTGGATATGGCGCGTATCGTCCATCAGTTTCAGGTCATAGAGGAACAGGTCCACGAGCGGGCGGATCTCGTCGAGCACCAGCCAGGGGACGAAACCGCTGGTGTCCATGGTTGTATGCAAAGCGCGGGTGCGGCAGGCAGACAGGAGGGCCAGCAGGAAGCGGGGCTGGGCGAGCGGTTCGCCGCCGGTGAAGGTCACGCCGCCCCCGGACTGTTCATAGAAAACAGTATCCTCTTCGATTTCGGAGATTACCTGCTGGACGGTCATCTCCCGCCCGACCACCTGCAATGCTTCGGCATTACAGACTGCCGCACACGCACCGCTAACCTTGCAGCGCCTCCGGTCGATCCGGATGGCATTCCCCTGGCGTGTGACCGCTTCGTTCGGACAGACCGTCAGGCAGTCGTAGCACAAAATACAGCGGTTGGAACGGAAGATCAACTCCGGCAGATAGCTGCGCCCTTCGGGGTTGTGACACCAGCGGCATTCCAGTGGGCAGCCTTTGAAGAACACCGCCGTGCGGATGCCAGGGCCGTCGTGGATGGAATATTTGCGGATGTCGAAGACTGTACCAGTAAGCATCCCTTCTATTGTACCAACAAGGCTAAACGATAGCAAAGAAAGGGAGGAAAAAGGAGAATTTTGTTGTAGAATTCCAATAGAAAAGAACGGAGGCCTGTATGTCCAACCTGGATAAAATAGCTTTCTTCCAAAACCGGCGCGACGAAGTCCCCAACCAGTTGCTGGCGAAAGAACTGGTCGAGACAAAGAATAAGGATGGGATCCGGGAGATCGCCGAAAACCTGGAGAACAAGAATAAAAACATTCGCAGCGACTGCCTGAAGGTGCTCTACGAGATCGGCTATCTCGAACCCGGCCTGATCGCTGATTACGGGGACGATTTCCTGAAACTGCTCAAGAGCAAGGACAACCGCATGGTCTGGGGAGCCATGATCGGGCTGGCAGCAATTGCTGACCGGTGCCCGCAAGAAATTTGGGCACAAATTGAGGATGTCATCCACATCACGGAAAGTGGAACGGTCATCACGCTGGTCTGGGGGATGCGGGTGTTGGCCAAAGTAGCGGCTGCCGATGAAAAGTATAAAGAGAAGATCTTCCCCTTCCTGTTGAAACAGATTCAGGCCTGCATCCCGCGGGATGTACCAACACATGCCGAAAGCATCCTTTGTGCGGTGGACAAAAGGAACAAGAGGGAGTTACTGTCCATCCTAGAGGCACGGCGGGCGGAGCTGACACCCGCGCAGGTCACCAGGTTCAAGAGAGTCTTGAAACAGATTGACCGGATATAAAAAAACAGCCCTGTGAAGATGTTTTCTTCGCAGGGCTGATATTATTTCTATCTACGCTTCGACCGGGTTGATCAGTTTGCCGAGGCCTTCGATCTCGACCTCGACCCTGTCCCCCGGTTTTAGAGGTCCAATACCGGCGGGGGTGCCAGTGAAAATGATATCGCCAACTTCGAGAGTCATCACGGAGGATATGAAAGCAACCAGCACGTTCACATTGAAGACCATGTCACGCGTCGACGCCATCTGGCGCGGCTGTCCGCTGACCCTGCAGGTGATGACCGCGTCGGAGGGGTCGAACTCGGTGTCGATCCATGGGCCAAAGGGACAGAAAGTGTCGAAGCTTTTGGCGCGCGTCCACTGGCCGTCCAGCTTTTGCAGATCGCGGGCAGTGACGTCGTTGCCTATCGTGTAGCCATACACGTAATCCTTCGCTTCCTCGGCGATGATGTTGCGCCCGCGCTTGCCGATGACAACCACCAGCTCCGCCTCGTGTTCGACCTGTTGGGACTGCGGCGGCAGGACGATGGGTTCGCCGGGATTGAGAATGGAAGAGGGCGGCTTTAAAAAGATCAGCGGTACTTTCGGAAGCTCGACTTCGCGTTCCCTGGCGTGTTCAGCATAATTGCGCCCGATGCAGATGATCTTGGACGGCTGGGACGGTGCCAGCAGTTTGACCTCCGTCAGCGGCGTTTCGGCTTCCAGGCGATGGTACTCGCCATAGATGTCTCCATCGATGGGGCCGACTTTATTTTCCAAGATCCAGCCGTAACGCGCGGCTTCGTTCCCGGTTTGATAGCGGACGATACGCATGGGATTGCTCCTATGTTCGAGGTTCGGCACCTAGTTTAACACACTTTTCCTTTGGTATAATTGCCGTCATCGGGCGCATAGCTCAGTTGGTTAGAGCGTCTCTCTTACACAGAGAAGGTCAGGGGTTCGAGTCCCTTTGCGCCCACAGAGCCGCCGTGAGGCGGTTTTCATGTAAGGTCAGGAGTCCCCAATGGGGATGATATTCGAGTCCCTTTGCGCCCACAGAGCCGCCGTGAAGCGGTTATTAATTTAGACCTGACAGGTTTTGGAAACCTGTCAGGTCTTCTTGCATGAATCGTGCTGTTTCCCACTTGACCCGCTTCCCTGCCGGGAATATACTAACCTTGCAAACTTTTCCCTAATTATTATTATGCTTTGCACATATTGCGCATCACATCTATCAGGAGACTCCCCCATGTCTGACTTTCTCTTCCGCGGTTCGCTTGCTGACCTTGACCCAGAAGTTTACGAATTGACCCAGATCGAAGCCGAGCGGCAGGCGCGCAAGATCATCCTGATCCCCTCCGAGAGCCAGGCTCCGCTGGCAGTCCGCCAGGCCATGGCCTCCGCCTTCCAGAACATCTATGCTGAAGGCTATCCCAATAAGTCCGACCAGAAACTGGCCCAGAAGGAGATCCTGGATTACCCGGCCCGCCTGGCGGATTTCCGCCGCTACTCGGACCCGCGCTTCTACAAAGGCACCGAGTACGCCGACATCCTCGAATCGCTGGCAAAACGACGCTGCGCCGAAGCTTTCGCCGCCAATAATGTAAAACCCGAGCAGATCTACGTCAACGTACAGGCGCTCTCGGGCGCACCGGCCAACAACGCCGTTTATCATGCCCTGGTTGAGCCTGGCGACACAGTCATGGGCATGAACCTGTTCCACGGCGGCCACCTGACCCACGGCTCCCCCGCCAACCGCTCCGGCCAGTACTACCACATTGTCTCCTACAGCGTGGATCCTCACAACGAGCAGATCAACTACGACGACGTAATGGCCCTTGCCAGAGAACACAAACCGAAGATGATCATCTGCGGCTACTCGTCCTACCCATGGATCCCGGACTGGAAGAAGTTTCGCCAGATCGCCGACGCGGCCGGAGCTTATCTGCTGGCCGACATTTCCCACATCGGTGGGCTGGTGGCGGCGGGCGTCGTCCCCTCCCCGGTCGGATATGCCCACGTCATCACTTCCACCACCCACAAAACCCTGGATGGGCCGCGCGGCGCCGTCATCCTGACCACCGACCCGGAACTGGCAAAGAAGATCGACCGGGCTGTCTTCCCCGGTGAACAGGGCGGCCCGCACGTCCACATCTTTGCAGCATTGGCCCTGACCTTCAAACTGACCCGCACAAAAGAGTTCGAGAAACTCCAGAAGCAGACGATCAAGAACGCCCTGGCGATCTCCGAACGCCTGAAGGAACGCGGTTTCCGCATCCCCTTCGGCGGGACGAACTCGCACATGCTCAATGTGGATGTGTCCACCATCAAGAGCCCGGATGGCACCTCCCTCACCGGCGACTATGCCGCCCGCATCCTGGACGTGGCCGGCATCGTCGTCAACCGCAACACCATCCCCGGCGATACAAGTGCCCTTGACCCGTCCGGCATCCGCCTGGGCACGCCCTGGATCACCCAGCGCGGCTTCGACGAGCAGAAGTCGCAGCAATTGGCAGATATCATCGCAGATGTCCTGCTAGCCGCCACGCCACACAGCGTCCCAACCCCCCATGGAAAAAGCCCGCGGCGTGCCAAGGTGGATTTCAAGATTCTGAACGATGCCCGCCTGCGGGTGCGCGAACTGGCAAAAGCCTCCGGCCTGGACTTCGAACCGGCCTCGCACGGCTACCCCCATTTCTATTATCTGGATGACAAGGCTGCCACTGGCGTTTACGAGTTAATGGGGACCGAAGTGCGTCAATTCCTGAACTACGCCGTGACCTCCGACCTGTCGGCCCTTAATCCTGGCGGGGGCCAGCCGACGAAGGTCATCACTCCGCTCGGTGAAGTCGCCGGCACCCTGACCTGCGTGGCCTGGGACCACTTTCGCCTTTCCCTGCTGATGAAAGGTGCCAACCTGGCCGCCACCTGGCTGAGAGATCTATCCGATTCCTACACATCCTTCAACCTGAATGGCGCACCGGATGGCACGCCGCGCCGCATGCCGGGCCCCATTATGGTCATCGAATCGCCTGATGCTGCGCCTGACGCCGCACCCGATAAAGGAAAAATCGACAGCGAAATCAAACCCTACTATATCGGAGGGACAGGACTTGGGCAGGAAAAGCCCCTCCCCGATTTCAAATGGACACCCCCCGCCGAGACCCTCCGACGCACTCCTCTTTATGACGTCCACAAAGAGATGGGCGCTAAGATCATCCCGTTCGCAGGCTGGGAAATGCCGGTCTGGTACTCATCGGTGATGGAAGAGCACCTGGCCACCCGCCAGGCCGCCGGTCTGTTCGACGTTTCGCATATGGGCGTCTACCAGGTGGAAGGCGATGAAGCTGCCTCATTCCTCGATTCGGTCGTCGCCAACAACTGCGGATCGCTGCGGCCCGGAGAAAGCCTCTACTCCCAGTTCCTGGCTCCCGATGCCAGCGTGATCGATGACACACTCATCTACCGGCGGGCGTGGGACAGGTTCCTGATGGTGGTCAACGCCTCCAACGACGACAAGGACCGCACCTGGCTCGAAGCGGTGCTGGATGGCGGGGTAAAGGTGGATAACGTCCGGCCCGAGGCGCGGGCATACGGCTACAACGCCGTGCTCCGCAACCTGCGCGACCCGCAAGCCGGCGCCGACATGCGGGTGGATATCGCCCTGCAAGGCCCGAAGAGCCTGGATATCCTGCTGGCGATGGGCGTCAATGCTGATACCCGCCGCCGCATCATGGCGCTCAAGCGCACCAACCTGTGCGATGCAGTGGTGGGTGGGTTTGACCTGATCGTTTCGCGCACCGGTTACACCGGCGAGAAGATGGCCTTCGAGTTGTTCGTCCATCCCGAAAGGACGGTTGCCTTCTGGCATGCTGTGCTCAAAACTGGTCAAAAGTTTGGCGTCAAACCCATCGGGCTGGGGGCGCGCGATTCCCTGCGCACCGAAGCCGGCCTGCCGCTTTACGGTCACGAGATGGGGCTCGGCTCTGGCAAGGGTGGCTATCCCGACCTGGGCGTGGGAGAATCCGGCTTCGGGGCGTATGTGAAGACCAGCAAACCCTGGTTCATTGGGCGCGAGGCCTACATCGCCCACGAGCAGACCCGCAAGGGCGTGGTGGTGCGCTTCCGCTTCCCCGAGAAGGGCGTGCGCATGGCCCACAACGGTGACCCGCTGCTCGACAAGCGTGGCCGCGTCATCGGCTGGGTGACCAGTTGCGCCGCCGACATGGATGGCACCCTGACCGGGCAGGCTTTCGTTGAGTTGAAATACGCCTTGGAAGGGACTCCGATCTACGTGTACCAGTCCGCCCCCGACAAGGCCGGACCCGCTCCTGCCGAGATGAAACTTGGCGACAAAGGACTCCTGCCGACCGAAGCAGTCGTGGTGAGCAGGTTCCCGAAGTTATAGAGAGAAAGAAATATAGTATGGGAATAGTTGGGCGACAATGCAACTGTCGCCCAATTCTATCTGTTTAATGGTGGTGGACTTCCAAAAGGAGCAGATATGCCTTACGATGAAATGCTAGCTGTAAGAATCCGAGCCTTCCTCGGTCCTCCTCCCGAACTTGAAGAAAAGAAAATGTTCGGCGGGGTAGGGTTCCTGGTTAACGGCAATATGGCCTGTGGCGTTCACAAAAATGACCTGATCGTGCGGGTCGGAGCCGCGAACTACGCCGAAGCCCTGTCCCGCCCGTATACGCGCGTTTTCGATATGACCGGCAGGCCGATGGCAGGCTGGGTCATGGTCGAGCCCGAGGGCTGGGCCGCGCAAGCCGATTTGAAGAACTGGGTTGAGCAGGGGCTGGCTTTCGCACGGTCGATCCACGCAAAGGAGAAATGAAATGACCACACCCGATTGGAATCCCTGGCAATTTTTGTCAGGGGAATGGATCGGTGAAGGAGGCGGCCAGCCCGGCCAGGGTGGGGGCAGCATGATCTTCGAATTCGACCTACAGGGACAGGTCCTGCTGCGCAGGAATCACATGGATTTCCTCCCCACCCCGGAGCGGCCAGCGTTCGCCCACGATGACCTGACGGTCATATATCCTGAGTCGAGCGGAAGATTGCATGCCATCTACTTCGATAACGAAGGGCACGTTATCCATTATGCGGTGACATCCACCGACGATACCATCGTTCTTGTCAGCGACCCGGAACCGTCTGCCCCGCGCTTCCGCACGACTTACTTGAAGGGGGAGAACGGAACCGTCATCACCCGCTTCGAAATCGCACCGCCCGGGGACCCGGACGGGTTTGCCATCTATGTCGAAGGAACTGCAAAAAGGAAATAAACCTGCCGCCTCAGAATTCGAGCAGGAAGCAATTAGCAGCCTCAGGGGCGAGCCTTTGCATAACCATGAATGGGAAAATCATCCTTTCGTATTTTCTTTCGAAAGAGGCTTAATCTATGAAGCTGAACGAAGGAGTGCAAGCATGTCCAATGACCCCCTTTTCCGCATGAAAGTCGTAGACGTATTCTTTATCCGCGGTCGCGGCACGGTCGCGGTCGGGCAAATTGAGCAGGGTACGCTCAGCCCCGGCGACCAGGTGGATATCCAGAGGGATGCCAACACCAAGCGGGTGGTTGTCGCCGGGCTGGAAATGTTCCACAAAACCTTGGACCAGGCTGGGACGGGCGACAACGTCGGCGTGCTGCTCAAGGATGTCGGCAAGGATGCCGTCCAGCGCGGTGACATGCTGATGGGGGTTGGCGGAGGCGATTTCACCTGGAAACCGTGATCCCAGCCTTTGCCTGCCCCAGAATTTCGAATGTTCCTGGTAAGTCAGCCTTAGTTCTCTTTTACTATATCCAGTGTAATACGGGGATAAATACGATCAGGGCAAGGATATCCAAAGCCCAGATGCTCCCGACGGTGATGAGCTTATTTTTCATCGTCTTCATATCAAACACCCAGAAGGCAACAACGAAGAAGGTCAGATAACCGAACAGGAAGATGAGCCAGGGCGCGCTGCGGCCCCACCAGGAATAATCCCAAGTGAGGGCGCCAACCGAATTGAGCATATATTCCACAAAGACACAGAAGGCGGCCCCGACGATGGCGATGAAAGCCCTATTGGGGATGCCCAGGATCCTGGCCTTTTTGTCGGGGAGCAGCATCTTGGTCCAGATGATGCCTGAGACGGCGAACATGAAGCAGATCTCGATGTTCAAGCCGATGAGGATGAGGAAGGCAGTCCGACCGGGTGCACCCCATACGGGAGCATAGTTGGTGAAGTGAAAGACCAGTCCATTCCAAATCTCATTGAACCAGTCCATTCCCCAGAAGGCCAGGCCGGCTAGGAACAGGCTCCAGTTGCGCTTCTCGGCTTCCACGGTGTAGACGTAAAAGACGAACGCCAGCAACGGGATGACGTACCACTGGAACGTCTCGCTGCCTTTGCGAAGGATTTCGAGGGCTTGCTGTGCAGATACGGTGGGCATGAGATTCTCCTTATTGGGATTTTGACGTGAGGGAATAAACAGGGGAAATATCTGCTAATGAAAATTCTGTAATGCTTTGAAAATTGCCTGCACACCGAATTCCAGTGCATCCACCGGGACGCGCTCATCGGCGGCGTGGATGGTGCCGATGAAGCTGAAATCGTCGGGCAATTGGAGCGGGGTGAAGCCATAAGTCTGGATGCCAAGTTTGGTGAAGAAGCGTGCGTCGGTGACACCGCTCATCACATAAGGTACTGGAATCCCCTGCGGGTCAGACTCTTTGATCACAGCACCAAGCGTGTCGAACAGGCCCATATCCGGGGCGGACGGCCCGGGGTCGTACTCCAGCACTTCCAGGTCGTAGTCCGAGCCGAGCAGGGTGTGCATCTCATTTTCCATGTCTTTGGGCGTAAAACCGGGGAGCAGGCGTCCGTCCAGGCCGATGGATACCTCGGAGGGGATGACATTTATCTTATCGCTGGCCTTCAGAATGGTCGGGCTGATGGTGTTATGAAGCAAGGGCGCAAAGATATTGCCGCGCTCGCCGAGGGCACCGATAATTGCTCCAGCTAACAGGGGGATGGTGAGGGTCCGGATGACGAGCCCGGTGACGCCGCCCAGGGCGTCGGCGATGCTGGTCAACATCAAGCGGACCGCGGGCGTCAGGTGGTAGGGCAGTTGTTTCTGGTCAAGCAGGCCCAGGGTTCGGGCGAGTTTCGCCATGGCCTGGTGGTGGACGGGCATTGAGCCGTGGCCACCGCGTCCGTGGAAGGAGACTTTCATCCAGCAGCATTGTTTTTCGGCCACCATGATGGGGTACATGCGCTTGCCGCCCATGCTCATGTTGAAGCCCCCGAACTCGCCAAAAGCGTATTTGACACCTTTGAAAAGGCCAGCGTGTTCGTTGACCAGGAAGCGGCTGCCGTAGTCGCCTCTGGCCTCCTCGTCGGCGACGGCACAGAAGATCACATCACCGGGTAAAGCGGCTCTCTCCACTTTCGCTTTCAGGAAGGCGGCCAGTATCATGGCGACGCCGCTTTTCATATCCAGCGCGCCGCGGCCCCACAGGAAACCGTCCACGATATTGGCCTCGAAAGGAGGCTGCTGCCATTTCTGGCCTTCTGTGGTGACCACGTCCACGTGACCGTAGAGCAGGAGCGGCGGGACTTTGCCTTCGCCTTTCAAGCGGGCAATGAGGTTGGGACGTTCCGGCGTTTTGGCAAGCAAGGTGGTTTCAATGGAGGCCTCGGTCAGCAGGCCGTTGATGTATTCGATGCAGAGGCGCTCGTTACCGGGCGGATTGGTGGTGTTATAGCGGACTAGGTTCTGGAGCAGTTCGGCGGGGCGCTTGTAGATGGGGGAGTTGGTCTTTGACATGATTTTCTCCTGGGGGAAGAGCGGCAAAAAAAGCCGCCTCCATGGTGCTATCTTATAGCATAATGGAGACGGCGTCAAACGAGTCCACCGCACTTCCTCGATTCGGGCAGGGGAGAATTGTGCGAAAAAGGATGCAGGGTTGCGAAGCAACCCTGCATCCTTTTTCGCCTCTTATTCTTTGTGGAAGAGGAAAAAGAAGATAGGAACGGGGGGTTTAATCAGGGCACGCTGGCGGATTTATGCCGCAGGCTGCTAGCCCATCGTCGCACAGGCGGCAGGCGCAAAGCCAGCAGGAGCAGGAGCAGCAGCCCCCATAACAGCGGCTGCAGGATATCCCCGCTCAAGGTGAATAGATTACCTTTCTTGGACCAGGCGTAGTGGAGGATGTCGACCACTCCGGCCAGGTAAACCAGGTGGTGCAGGTTGGTCCACTTGCGGCCCAGCGTCTTCATCCACCAGCGGGAGGAGGTGACTGCCAGCGGGAGCAGAAGGATGAATGTGGCGAGACCTGCGATGGCGTAAGGTTTCTTCAAAACGATGCCGAGGATCAAATGCAGGTTAAAGCCATAATCCAGGCCGGTAAATGTCAGCACATGCAGGCTGGCATACATGAAACAATACAATCCCAGGGCGCGGCGCCGGTTGAGCGGTTCGCGCCAGCCAAACAGTGTATTGAGCGGGGTGCAAGCCAGCGAGGCGATCAGGAAATAGACAGCAATGAGTCCCAGCCGTTGTTCAATATCCTGGATGGGGTTGACAGATAACCTGCCGGCGATGTATTTATACAAGATCCATGCCAGCGGCAGCCATCCGAGAACGTGGATGACAATCTGAAGCCAGGTGATCTTTGGCTTTTTCCTGCTAATAGTTGGCACGCAAATCCATCCCCGTATATAGGCTGGCCACCTCGTCGGCGTAGCCATTGAACATCAGCGTCGGGCGCTGGCTCAATTCGCCAATGCGCCGTTCACTGGCCTGGCTCCAGCGCGGGTGATCCACATTGGGGTTGACATTAGAGTAGAAGCCATATTCATTCGGAGCAATGTCGTTCCACATGGTCTCCGGCTGCTGCTCGACCAGTTCAATTTTGACTATTGCCTTGATGCTCTTGAAACCATATTTCCAGGGCACCACCAGCCTTAGAGGTGCGCCGTCCGGGTTGGGCAGGGGCTGGCCGTAGAAGCCAGTGGCGATGATAGTCAAGCGCTGCATAGCCTCGTCCAGGCGCAGGCCTTCGCTGTACGGCCAGGGGTAGAGCGAGTTGCCTTCACCGGGCATTTGGGTCTTATCCATCAGGGTGACAAAGTGCACATATTTGGCGCTGGTCATTGGCTGGACTTCATTCAACAGATCGGCCAGCTCGAACCCGATCCACGGGATGACCATGCTCCAGGCTTCCACACAGCGCAGGCGGTAGATGCGCTCCTTCTGCTCGAACTTGAGCAGATCTTCGAGAGCGTAGGTTTTCGGGTTTTGGACCAGCCCGCCGACTTCCACCGCCCAGGGGGTGGTCTTGAAATTCCTGGATAACGAGTTCACGGCCTGCTTGCTGGTGGAGAACTCATAGTAGTTGTTGTAATTCGTGATCTCATCGAATGTGTTGAGTGGATTGCCAAGTTCGTCGGTGGTTTGACCCTGGGCATCATCGGGCACTGGCGGACTCTGTGTCAGCGTCGGCGTCACGGACCCGGAGCCGGTTCCGGTTGTGGAGGGGAGATTTACCCCGCAAGCTGCCAGAAATGTGGCTGCACTAACAATCCCGGCCGTCTTTAAAAAAGCCCGGCGCGAGAGATAAAGACTTTGGGGCGTGATCTCGGAGGACGGTATGGCGATGTGCTTGAGTTTGCGTTCCATGGTTGGCTCCTGAATACAATAACGGTAAAACAAGACTGGATTAGTCTTATTTTACCAAGTTATTGTTAAGATAACGTTAAAACGCCAACAAAAATGGTCGCGCCAACCCCCCAACTCCGGATTTGTGAAAACCATGCCCTGTGCGAATTATCCTTCTGCCTGGGCCATCTCCCAGCCCAGGATGGCCAGCTTGCGAGCTGCGCCGTAGCGATAATTTCCAAACCCACCCGCCTTTTGCAACACGCGGTGACAGGGGATAAGGTAGGCCACCGGGTTGCGGGCGACCGCGTTCCCAACAGCCCGGGCGGCTTTGCCCGAGCTAACCTGTTCTGCCAGCGCCTCGTAGCTGATCGCCGCCTCGGGGGGCAGGCGCAGGAGCGCTTCCCAGACCTTGATCTGGAAGTTTGTGCCACGCAGGTGCAAGGTGATGGAAGCGCCGGGGCGGGGTGCGAAAATCTGTTCCACCACCAGGCGGGTACGGGTCGGGTCATCCCGCAAGGTGGCATTGGCCCATTCCCGGCGGAGCCCGGCCAGCAGGCTGAGGCGGTCAGCGCCCTGGACGAAGCCGAAGAAGCAAACGCCGCGCCCGGTCAGCGCCAGCAGGCATTCGCCGAATGGGGTGGGGTGAAAGCCGTAGGCGATTTCCACGCCTGCACCTTTCGTCCGGTATTCACCAGGCGTGACGGCTTCGCACTGCACGAGCAGGTCGTGGAAGCGGCCTGGACCAGAGAGCCCGGCTTCATACGCGGCGGACAGGACCGAGGTCCGGGAGAGCAGTGCTTTGGCATTTTCCTTGGTGAGGAATTGCAGGAAGCGCTTGGGACTGATCCCCGCCCAGCGTGTGAACAAGCGCTGGAAATGGTACTCGCTCAAGCTCACATGGGCGGCCACCTCGGTCAAAGCCGGCTGGCGCTGGGCATTGTCTTCCAGGAAGCGGATGGCCTGTTCGATGCGCTGGTAGTCTGCGGAAAGTTGGGTGAAGTTGGTCATGAGCCTATTGTATCGATTTCTGGGCAGGCTGCCACCTGATTCTTGCTATTCCAGCGAAGATCATCCATAGAAACAGCGATCCTGGGAAAGCCAAGGATTGACCGTGGGTGTGCTTAGAGGGTGCGTGTTGGTTTGGGGGCAACGGAGTCCGACGACTCCCGTCGTCGGCTTGAAATGTCTGAAAGATGCCAAGATCACCGAAATCTGGAGATTTCGGACTACGGATAGATGACTCCGGACAAACGGACTTCTAAAACTTACCCCGGAATTGACTTGCACCCTGCCAAGAGGACAGTTACCCAATGTGCTATAATATTTTTGTAAAAAGACCCTGCTCCCGAAAAGAGTAAGAAAGGCCTACCGAATTCCTGGATAGTTGAAAAGGAGCACATATGCCTGCAACCATTATTACTGATCCAGTGCTGGTCACAGACTTCAGCCACTGGGATGTGCTGCTCAAGCCAAAGGAGCTCATCGATGGCGGCGTAACCGACGTAATTCTCAAGGCCGGGTCAGGCCTGGCAGTTGATCCGAGTTTTCAGAAGAATGCGGCGGGCGTGGCGAAATTCTCCAAGAACCTCCGCCTGCACGCCTATTGGTGGGATGATCCCACGGTGAGCGGGAACAACCAGGCAGATTTCGCGGCCCAGACATTGAAGAAAACCGGCCTGCCGGTACTCTCCCTGTGGGGGGACATGGAGCAGTGGTGGAGCGATTGGAATAAATGGCAGTTGGCTACGGCGGGGCGCCTGCCCTGGGCCAACGTTCCGGTGTTCGCACCCTGGGCCCTGGATAGTCACTGCAAGTCCTTTGCTGAAGCTCTGGCCAAGGTATGGCCGGTCACCGGATTATATACGGGACGGGGGTTCATCACAACCTATGCCCCCACCATGAAAAGCTGGCTGGGAAATTACAAGATCTGGTTTGCGGCCTACGGAAAACAGCCCAATGTGACAATGAGTATGACTTGGAAGGAATTGCACGATAAGTGGCTGCCGGATTACGACCCGATCTTTAAAGATACCGGGATCGTGAAAGAGAACATCGTCGGTCACCAGTTCACGGGTGACAAGTGCTTGCTGCCGGGCTGTTATCAGGATGTGCTGGGATTGAGACGCAGGCCGATGGATGTAAGCGTTTTCCGACGTGCCTATATGGAAAACCTTGGAGAGGCCGGCCCGATCGGTCCGGTCGTACCACCGCCGGTGAACCCGCCTCCAGTTCCCGGTCCGACCGGGACGCCGTACATCTTCCTCGGGGCACACCTGTGGGTACACGACGCACCGAACGACACCACGTCCAAACTGGTTGACAGTCTCACGAAAGACCAGCGGGTGAACGTGCTGGAAATCCAGGGAGACTGGGCGAGGTTGGAAAAACCGGCCGGGTGGGTGCGCCTGAGCTGGCTAACCAAGCTATAACTGCCGAACGGGACTTTACAGCCTTGAAATAGGTACCCTTAACAGCAGGGTCTGCTCCAAAGCAGACCCCGCGTTTCATACACCGCACTTTTCATAAATAACCTGGGTTATGGATGAGTAATAAATATCCAGGTGTCATTGCAAGCCGCGTTTTTTTTTTTTTTTCTGGCACCGCCCGCCACATCGTCCCGGTGTCCTTCCGGGAGGGCAGGTGTGCGGCGAAGCAATCCCCGGGTTAGCTAGGAGATTGTTTCGTCGCCCTTCGGGCTCTTCGCAATAACACGCGGCAAATTTAGGAATATTGTTCAAGCCAGATTAGTAAGCATGGTAACCAGGAGGCCGAATGGAATCCAAAGATAAGAAAACCACCCGGCGATTATTCCCACTTGCGCTGCTGTTCGTAGCAATTGGCCTGGCATGCTCTTGCCCCGGGCTTTCCTTGATCAGCCGGCCGACCAACACTCCGCTGCCTACCTTTACTCCACCCCCCACTCCGCCTCCGACCCGGCTGACCACCCCTGCCCCGACCCAGACAACCCAGGTCCAGACGACCCTGAACCCGCGCGCGCCCTGGATGATCATCGCCTCGACCGGCGGGCTTTGGGCTGCCAACCCCGACGGCAGCGATCTGCTGGAACTGATGGCTGGAACCCAGTGGGAGAGCGACTTCTCCAGGGCCATCCAGCCCGAGGGGAACCTGGTGGTGGTGATCACAACCGGTGCGGACCCTTATCACAACCTGGCGCTCAACCTGCTTTCCCTACCGGATGGCAGCCTGCAGCAGATCACAGAACTCTCCAATCCCCAGATCGAACCGACGCCTGGTGAGGGCCCCGGCTCGAACGCCATGGAAGCCATGCGGGCTATCTCCGAACGCACCAGCTATTGCTGGTCGCCGGATGGCACCCGGCTGGCCTTCATTGGCGCCATGGACGGGACAAGTGCGGATGTCTATCTCTACGATCTCGCCAGCCGTTCGATCACCAGGGTGTCCACCGATCCCGCCCAGGACTTTTTCCCGTCCTGGTCACCGGACGGGAATCATTTGCTGTTCCTTGGAGCAGACGGCTTTGGGACCGGGGCTGGGATGGTCATGAATGGCGTCTGGTCAGCGGACGGGGACGGTTCGAACGTTTCACTGCTATATCCCACCAAGAGCGCGGGCGAAATAATAGTAGGATGGAGGGATAACGAAACCGCGGTCCTGGAGACCTGGGATGTGGTCAACGGGCTGGCCCACTTGCGCCTGTACAATCTCACGACGAAGGATACGACCAGCCTCGAGGCTGGCCCGGTTTCGGCTGCTGTTGCCGGGACCGGGAACCTGTTCCCCGCGACCGACCCGGGCGCAGTCCTGTTTGGCGGTGAAACGGGGCTATATCTTCTGCCTTCTCATGAGACCGAACCCACAATACTCTCGGGAAACCAGGTCGATTTCGTTCAATGGAACTGGGAAAGCTCCTTGTTCGAAGTGAGATTCAAGGATGGCAGCCTAGCGACTTATCAATCGGACGGCAATGATCGCCAGGATGCACCTGCGGCCTTATCCAGTGCGGGATATGCCCCCATCAACGTGGCGATGTACGGCGCGATCTGGGCGTGGGCGGAAGGCGAAGGGGATACTCCGGGCGTCTGGATTACCGGACCGGGACTTGATATCCCGCAGATCTTCGATGGCCCGGCCATCGCGCCGCTCTGGGATCCGCATAACAACCTGACCTTTTTCAGCGGGAGCACTCTCTACCGGACGACCTTCGATAGCTGGTACACGGACCTGAGCCTGGTTGCAAGCGTTTCCGGGGATGTGGAGTCTGCCTCCTGGGTGGGGAGCAAGGGCTTCGATATCTACGGCCGCTAAGAGTGCCTAACACAACCTCGCTCTTGGCGGCGTCCCCGCCGCCGGGCGAGTGAATCCATTTTAGCCACACTTGGGAGTGATAAATGCGTATTCGTCTCGCTGTTGAAGACATGGAACCCAATCACTGGATCGCATGGGCACTCGACCTGCCTGCTTGTTTTAGCTCGGCAACATCAAATGCAGACGCAGTCGCTCATGCTCCCCGGAAAATTGCAGATTACTTTTCCTGGCTGTTGAGTCATGATAGTCTGATACATTTCGTCAATGAGCCGATTGAAGTGGAAGTTGTTGAGACTTTTCACTCTTTTGCATGCAGCAAAGACCCTGACTATATCGTCAATGCATTCTTTGAGGATGACCGCCGCCCTTTGGGATATTGGGATGTCGAGATCGCCTTACGAGTATTGGATTGGACTCGGCAGGATTTGCTGGGTATGATTCACTCAACCACTCAGGAACAACTCACACTAGGAATTAAGGGTGAAGTACGTGGTTCAATCGCGGGCATACTAGACCACGTTGCGATTGCTGAAAACTGGTATTTTAATCAATTGGGTTACGGCTTGGAACAGGCACAACTTACAAGCGATCCTTTTGAAAAACTTGCATTAGTTCGCGCCAATACGCGCGAGCAATTGTTCAAGTTTATCGGCAACGAACGGATAACAAAGAATTGCGATGAGTTATGGTCTGCACGGAAAATAGTACGACGGACTTTGTGGCATGAACGCGACCATACTCAACATATTATGCAATTGCTAACTGGTCTGTAAATGGGGGTGCGCGACCAATGGCCTGCCACTTACAGGTTTACCTCGCTTGGTTCGCCGAAAGTTAGGTGCAAACCATTGGAATTGCAGGAGCAACTCCAGCCGGGGATGAGCATGACCTTTGGACACCTTTGAATCACAAAAGAAGAATGAGAAAATTGTGGTCCGTGATATAATAAAATTTTTACGGATAAATATTACCAATTAAAGAATATTTGCAACCTGGATCCAAGGAGTGAAAACCATGCAAAAAATTACCCCGTTCCTATGGTTCGATAATCAAGCCGAAGAAGCAATGAAATTCTACACTTCTATATTTAAGAATTCAAAGGTTGGGACCATTTCTCTATATGGAGAGGAAGGGCCCGGGCCGAAAGGAACGGTAATGTCCGGTACTTTCCAACTCGAAGGACAGGAATTTATGGCGCTTAACGGGGGACCAATATTCACTTTTTCGCAAGCCATATCATTCTTTGTGAATTGCGAGACACAAGAAGAGGTGGATGAGTTATGGGAGAAGCTTTCCGAGGGCGGAGAGATTCAACAGTGCGGCTGGCTCAAAGACAAATATGGAATCTCATGGCAAATCATTCCCTCGGTTTTAAGTGAATTGTTAAATAACAAGGATGCAGAGAAATCGCAAAGAGTCATGAGTTCAATGCTAAAAATGAAGAAAATAGATATTGCAAGATTGAAGCAGGCTTATGAGCGCGGATAAGGTTGTCAAGGACAAATTGAACGTCGATGAATTCGTAGAAACCAAGGTTCTACCCGAGTATCGACCGATCGTGGCGATGATACGGGATTTGATGAAAGAATGCGCACCCCATTCGAAAGAATTCATCGGTTACGGAATACCCGTTTACAAGGCAAACCGTATCTATGCAGTCATCAGCCCTAACAAGAAAGGCATAACTTTTTCATTTTCGCGTGGCGATAAATTTGAGGACCAATACAACCTACTCCGAGGCGTCGGTAAATCGTCCAAGCATATCAAAATCAACAGACTTGCCGATGCGAACAAAGAAATTCTGCGTTACTACATCAGGCAAGCGCTGGAGTTCGACGCAAAATAAGAACCAGTTACCTAGCAAGTATAAGAAGAATTCAAAGAAGAGGGATTTGCGGCTGAAGATTGCATATCCCTTTTATCTCACATTAATTTATAAGTTGTCATCCGAATTTGAAGCCTACCACAAATGCGGCTGTGGTGAGGAGTAATAAACCGGGCAAGACCCTGTACATGATTTCCCGCGAGAGGAGCGGTCTTCCCGCCCTCAGAAAGGATAGCAGCAATCCGCCAACCCCGATCAGCGCCCCGCCCACACCGACCAGGACAAAGCCGGGAGCAATGCGGCTGGTGAATGCCAGGAGGAAGGGCAGCAGGAAGATCGTCATCCCGGCGATGCCATGTACTACGGCCAGGACGATGACCGGCAATCTGTTCTTCATCGGGATGGAGCGGGTAATAACAATCGCCAGAAAGCCGAGGATGGTAAAAAACAGGTAAAAGGTCCGGCGGGCAGCGAGATGATCCCAGACCAGTCCCAATGACAGGCTGAGCGGGATGACCGTCGAGAGGATGACCACGACCGGGCTGTCCAGAGCGTCAAAACCGAGGATGATGAGCAGGAGACTGGCCACCAGTAGGACTCCGAAGCCGATAGTGTAGGCAATCATCGGGAGCGTACCCAGGCCGTTGATGCCAAAGGCGACCTGCCAGGCGGCCAGCAACCCGGTGGCAAGAAGGAGGAGGCGGTCTAGGATGGTTATTTTTATATTCTCTTCAGGCTTTCTTTTTCGAGAACTTCGGCCAGCGCGATGTATTTTTCGTGGAGGCCCTCACCGGTCTCTTCTTGTTGGATGCGTTCAAAGTCGGTGGCGACCTTTTCCTGCCTGTCAAGCGGAATGAGGCGGTCAGCCATTGGGAAAAAGATGTTATTTTCCTTGTGGATGTGCACGCGGAGCAAAGTGACATAGCCAAGCGCATCCTGGACAACCACAGCCCGCGCCGTAAGATCGCCTGCCTCCCACTTTTGCGCAGCGTCCTTCATTGCACGTGTAATTTCGCGACCTTGTTCGTGTTCGGCAAGCAACACCCCAATCGGACCACCTCGTGTTGGTACTCCGGCCTCGTTCATGGCAATAAAGAGAACACCTTCCTCCTTACGGTGATGGCAGGCGTCTGTGAAATTCTTATTGAAGAGCGCCACGTTAATAAAAAATGCCGGCCGGATCTCCTCTCCCTGGGAAAGGTGGTTTGCGGCAGTCTGCAGGGCTGTGAGAACGCGTTCAATGAGGCGATGCTCCTCCATGAGAATTTGCGTGGCTTGCATCTGATCTCCTTTATATGGACAATAAAATCATCGCGCTGAGCATGAACACCGAGGCGTACTTCAACAACCCAAAATTGACCCGTTCGGTGGGGCGGAATACCGTGGCCAGAGCCAGGAGTATCAATCCGGCGGACAGGACTGCCAATACACGTATAAAGCCCCATTGCATACCAATCAGGATGTCGGCCGCGCTGATGGACAGGGCGGCGATCACACTCGAAACGGCAATGGTGAGGCGTGTAAATTGGAAACCGTAGACGGATGGGAAGGTCGGGATCTTTGCAGCCTGGTAATCGTCAAAATAGCGCATGGCAAAGGTCAGGATGTGGGTGGGGATCCAGAACAGCACCGCCAGTGCCAGCAGGATGCCAATGCCATCAATGGAACCGGTCCCAAAGGCGCGCCCGGCCAGGATGGGCATCCCACCTGAGATCCCGCCCCAGACGATGCTCCAGCAGGTGCGCCGTTTGAGCCAGAGCGTGTAAACCACCACATCGAAGAACAGGCCAGCAAAGACGATCAGGCCGTAGAGACGGGACATGAGGACGGCCATCCCGACCCCCAGCACCGAAAGCACCAGCCCAAGACGCAGGGCTTCGGTGGGTGTGAGGCGGCCATCTGCCAGGGGACGGTGGTGGGTGCGGTTCATCACTTCGTCGATGTCGCGGTCGTACCACATGTTGATAATGGTACTGCCAGCAATCGCCATGAATAAACTCAAAGCCAGGCAGAGGAATTCATACCAGTGCATCACCGGGCAGCGGGCGCTCATGAAGCCCGCCAGGCCGGTGGAGAGCAGCAAGCCGGTCTGCAGAGACTTGGTGAGGGACCAGTAGAGACGAAGTTTGGCAAGGATGGTTTTCAAGCAATACTCCCAGAAAAGAAGGTTCAGGCGAGCAGGCAAAAAGAGACCGGCCGGCTTGATTATAAAGTATTTCCCATTTTTGCTCGAAGTCAATTACAATCCAGTCGCAAAAAGCATGATACCCAATTCAATTGAATTTCGTATATCTCCAGTGATGGTCCCTTGTGCGGAAGTACCATGAGCAGGATTTACAGCCTGGCTCTTTGGAAATTGGCATGATGAAGCGGACGAAGACAAGCAATGGAAACAAGGTCAGAGAAAACAACGGTTTTGATTATCGGCGCCGGCATCGGCGGGATCGCCACTGCGGCCCGCCTGGCGCGCAACAGCTTGCAGGTGACGGTGGTGGAGAAATGCGAGAAGTCCGGCGGACGCTGCGGCCAGATGACCGTGGAGGGTCACCGTTTCGACACCGGCGCGACGCTGTTCCTGATGCCCGAGCTATATGCTGAAACATACGCGGCCATTGGCGAACGCATGGAAGAAGTCCTCGACCTGCGGCGCATTGATCCCACCTATCACCTGTACTTTCAAGATAACTCACAGTTACAACTGACATCCGACCTGCACGAAATGATGTCGCAATTGGAAGCCATCGAGCCGGGCAGTTTTGAGTGCATGTTACATTACCTAGCAGAGGGTCGGCACCATTACGAACTTTCCCTCCCCAATGTGATCTACCGCGATTTTCGCAACCTGACCGAATTCATCAATCCATGCATGATCTCTATCTTTCTGCGCCTGAAGTCACTAACCCGGCATACCAGTTATGTCAGCCGATTCTTCAAAACCCCCAAGCTGCTGATGGCCTTTACTTTTCAAGATATGTACATGGGGCTCAGCCCGTATAAATCCCCGGCGACCTACTCGCTGATGCAGTACACCGAACTATCCGACGGGCTGTATTATCCGCTGGGAGGCATGTACCGCATCGCCGAAACATTGACCGGTATCAGCGAGAAGCTGGGTGTGCGTTTCCTGTACAATGCTCCGGTGGAGAAAATCCTGGTGGATGGCAGACGCGCCACGGGCGTTGAACTATCTGACGGGCAAAGATTGAACGCCGACATCCTTGTAGCGAACGCGGACCTGGGGTATGTCTACCGCCAACTGCTGCCCGACGACGGTGAAGCAAACCGCATTGACCGCAAAGAGTATGGCTGCTCAACGGTCATGTTCTACTGGGGTCTGGACAAACAGTTTCCTCAACTGGGGCCG
>CAIQQN010000269.1 GCA_903873975.1 uncultured Anaerolineales bacterium | reverse complement strand
AGTTGATTTTATCGCGCAGGTCACGCACGTCTTCAACAGAAGTATTGGAGGCAGCGTCAATTTCGATGAGGTCGAGGAAGCGGCCCTCGTTAACCGCCACACAGTAAGCGCACTCGTTGCATGGACGGGCCGCCAGGTCTTTGTTCAGGCAGTTGACCGCCTTCGCCAGCAGACGGGCGACGGTGGTCTTGCCGGTGCCGCGCGGACCCGCGAAAAGGTACGCATGGACAACGCGGTTGCCAACGACGGCATTGCGCAACGTCTGGACGACATGCTGCTGCCCGACGATTTCGTCCCATTTCCGGGGACGCCATTTGTTATAGAGGGCCTGGGTCATAAGCAATGTCCATTATTCCGTCAAGGAATGCGATAAAAAGTGCGTGCAATATTCTGGGTATCATATAGGGCAGCCAGTTCGCCGGATTCCCAGACCGGCGCAGAACGCTGCCAGTAAAGGTCTACGGAAGTGTCGGTCCCGGGTCCCGTATGGACCTGCACCGTGCCTCCGGGGTAGAGTGTCAATTGCGGAAAAGTGTAAGTGCTGCCCTGGCTGTCTTTTAGTGTCCATCCGGTCATCAGGAACTCCGTATCGCTGTTGTTCTGGATGGTGACGGATTCGCTGGCAAGCACTCCCGCGCCGGTGACGCTGACGATTTCCACATTTACATCGCTGGAAGCGAGTGTGGGGACCGTTTCGTTCAAAGCACAGTCCGTTTTATGGTTGGTGTGATCATAATAGAACAGGATTGCCCCTGACACAAGGGCCGAAACGAGGGCATTCAGAAGGATGTAGAGTACCAAACCGCGGCGTGTCATCGTGTCCGTATGATAGCACAAAATTGCTGAAGGTTTAAGATAAACCTTCAGCACAGGGAAAACAAACAGGAAACCAGCAGGGGCGAAACAACAGCCAGGAAGTCAAACAAAAATAATCTTGTTTTTATAGAACACCTCCATCCTGAAAGTAATTATCGCACTAGCAAAGCCACCCAATCCCCTATCTGGCGCTTTTCCATTAAATTCAATCCATGTGCTTTAGCTGAGAAAATTACCCCTTCGGCCTGTTCTGCCAGGATACCCGAAAGGATGAGCGCCCCGCCGGTGCTTACCAGGTCTGCAAGACCCATGTCAAATAAACGGATGATGATCGGGGCAAGAATATTTACAAGCACCAGTGGGGCATTCCGGATCTGGAACTTGCCAGCCAAAACCTCTGTCACCGAACCCAGTCCGATGACAAATTGATCAGCGGGGATACCGTTGGCATCCGCGTTCTCGCGGCTGGCCTTGACCGACGCCTCTTCAATATCAACACCCAGGGCAAAGCCTGCGCCGAGTTTCAGCGCCGCGACCGAGAGGATCCCTGAGCCGCAGCCGACATCAATGACATCGCCATCTTTCGGTGTACAGGACTCCAACAACTCCAGGCACAACTGCGTCGTTGGGTGTGTCCCTGTCCCAAAGGCCATGCCCGGGTCAATTTTAATAGAGATGCGGGAGGCATCCGGCGATTCGAGCCAGACCGGAAGGATGATGAGCCGCTTGCCAATCGGAATTGGCTGGTAGTGTACCTTCCAGGCTTCCATCCAGTTCTGGTTTGCCAGCGGGGTGAAGATCGGCGCGGGCAGAGGCTGGATCATGCCCAAAAAGTAGAGCGACTCCTCAAGTTTTTGGCGTCTCTCTTCGAGCTTTTCATCTGCCGGCAGGTAGGCTCGCACGGTGATCGGTCCGACCGGCGTGCCCTCGTCTTCATCATTGACAAAATCCACAGCCTGCTCGGTGGTCACGCCGTTGGGAGCAAAACGCGCCAGCACATCGGCCACAGCCTCGGCCAATTCGCCGTCCACGGTCAAAGAAACTTCCAACCAACTCACAGGGTCATCTCGTTTCAGATTTCAGAATTGCCAATCCCCGTCCTAACGAATCACCCTCCCAGCGCCTCGTTCACCCAATCCAGAAATCCCTTCTCCTTCGGCTTGACCGTCGTGCCAAGGGTAGCCGCCAGTTTCTCGAAAAGTTCACGCTGTTCCTTCGTCAGTTTGGACGGGATGTCCACATTGACGATCACCAGCTGGTCGCCGCGTCCGCTTTTACGCAGGTATGGCACGCCGCGCGCCTTGAGCGTGAACACTTTGCCCGGCTGCGTCCCGGAGGGGATTTTTAGTTTTGAGGTTCCATCCACAGTCGGAATCTCCACCTCCGCCCCGAGCACGGCCTGGGCCACGTTAATATCCAGGTTGAGTAAAATATCATTCTCGCGGCGTTTGAAGTACTTGTGCGACTGGACAGCCAGCAGCAGGTAAAGGTTGCCTTGCGGCCCGCCCAGGGTCCCCGGCTCGCCCTCCCCTGCCAGGCGGATCTGTGTACCGTTATCCACACCTGCCGGGATCTGAACGGTCTTTTTGACCGTTTTCCGTTCCAGCCCGGACATCCGGCATGTATGACAGGGTGTGGTGATAACCTCACCGCGTCCACCGCAAGTGGGACACGGCCCGGATTGCATCATTGAGCCAAAAATCGTCTGGCGCACCTGGCGGACTTCGCCGCGCCCGCCGCAGGTGCCACAGCGCTGCGGGCTGGTACCCGGTTCAGCACCGGATCCATGGCAGGTTCCGCAGGTTTCATTCCGCGTCACTTCAATGGTCTTCTGGGCGCCAAAGACAGCTTCCTCGAAGGTTAGGTCCAAGCGCACTTGCAGATCGCGCCCCCGCCGCGGGCGGCGCGAACGCCCCCCGCTGCCCATGTTAATCCCGAAGAACTGCTCAAAAATATCCGAGAAGTCCATCGTGGCGTAATCAGGCATGCCGCCCATTTCGCCCAGGCCGGCGCGGCCGTATTGGTCGGAGCGGGCGCGTTTCTGCGGGTCCGACAGGACACCATAGGCCTCGTTAATTTCCTTGAATTTTTCCTCAGCGTCCGATTCCTTGCTTACGTCGGGGTGATACTGGCGCGCCAGTTTGCGGAAGGCAGTCTTGATGTCATCCGTGGAGGCATTTCTGGAAATACCGAGGATCTCGTAGTAGTCGCGATTGGTCATTTATTTTCTCGCCGTCGAGAGCAGGCTACTTATCTTTTTCTTCGCCGCCCGCCACATCGGGATTGGAATCCGGTCCAGGTTGGCCGGGATTGGCTTCCGGTTCAGGCTGTGACTGCGCTTGCTGGTAAGCTGCCGCGCCGACCTTCTGGACTGCCTGGCTGAGAGCATTCACCGCTTTGCGGATGGCTGGCTCGTCTTCGCCCTCTTTCACTTTCTTGACTTCATCCATGGCTGCCTGGACCTCGGCCTTGATCTCCGCCGGGACCTTTTCACCGAGTTCATTCAAAACCTTATCTGCACCATAGATCGAATTATCGCCGGCATTTCTTGCCTCGATCAAATCGCGGCGCTGCTTGTCTTCGGCGGCATGGGCCTCGGCTTCCTTGCGCATGCGTTCCACTTCGTCTTTCGCCAGGCCGGACGAAGCCGTAATGGTGATGTGCTGGCTGCGTCCGCTGGCCTTGTCCTGTGCGGTGACTTTCATGATGCCATTGGCGTCAATATCAAAGGTCACTTCGATCTGAGGGATGCCGCGCGGGGCAGGCGGGATACCATCCAGGATGAATTTACCAAGCGACTTGTTATCCACAGCCAGTGGGCGCTCGCCTTGCAGAACGTGGATTTCAACCTGGGTCTGACTGTCACTGGCGGTCGAGAAGACCTGGCTCTTGCGGGTCGGAATGGTGGTGTTGCGCTCGATCTGCGGAGTGGCAACCCCGCCCAGAGTCTCGATGGAAAGCGATAGGGGGGTGACATCAAGAAGGAGGATGTCTTTCACGTCGCCGGCCAGCACACCCGCCTGGATGGCCGCGCCAACGGCTACGACCTCATCTGGGTTGACGCCTTTATGGGGCTCCTTGCCGAAGAAATGGCGGACGGCTTCCTGTACGGCGGGCATACGGGTCATGCCACCCACCATGACGACCTCGTTGATGTCGGAAGCCGAAAGGCCGGAATCAGCCAGTGCCTGTTTTAATGGAGCGAGCGTGCCTTCCACCAGGTCAGCAGTGAGTTGTTCCAGTTTGGCGCGGGTCATGGTCATGACCAGGTGCTTCGGCCCGGAGGCGTTGGCAGTGAGATAGGGCAGGTTGACCTCGGTCTGCATCATTGTCGAGAGTTCGATCTTGGCCTTTTCGGCGGCTTCGCGCAGGCGCTGGAGTGATTGCCTGTCCTGGCGCAGGTCAATGCCGCTCTCTTTCTGGAACTCCTGGGTAAAATAATCTATGATGCGCTGGTCGAAGTCGTCGCCGCCCAGGAAGGTATTGCCATTGGTGGAACGCACCTGGAAGACGCCTTCGCCCACATCGAGGATGGAAATATCGAACGTCCCGCCGCCCAGATCATAGACCGCGATGATTTCGTTGGTTTTCTTATCCAGGCCATAGGCCAGCGAGGAGGCGGTCGGCTCGTTGATGATGCGCAGCACATCCAGACCGGCAATCCTGCCGGCATCCTTCGTCGCGTTGCGCTGGGCGTCGTTAAAATACGCCGGGACGGTAATCACCGCCTGCGTAACCGGTTCACCGAGATAGGCTTCTGCATCGCGTTTGATCTTGGCTAGGATCATGGCTGAGATTTCTGGCGGGGAATATTCCTTGTCATCCATCTTGACGCGCACATCCCCGTTTTCAGCGGGAAGTGCCGTGTACGGGACGCGCGGCAGGGTGCGCTGAACTTCCGGGTCTTCGTACTTGCGACCCATGAAACGCTTGATGGAAAAGATGGTGTTCTGGGAATTGACGATGGCCTGGTTGCGGGCCACCCGTCCTACCAGTCGTTCGTGATTCTTGTTGATCGCCACCACCGATGGCACCAGCCGCTCCCCTTCTGAAGATGAGATTACGACCGGTTCGGCCCCCATCATCACCGCCCCCACTGAGTTTGTTGTTCCCAGGTCGATTCCAATAATTTTAGACATGATAATTTCTCCAAAAAATGTAGTTAGGCGCAGCGTTACTGCGCCCTTACTGTGCCACCCTCACCTGCGCCGGGCGGATGACTCGCTCACCCAACATATAGCCATTCTGCACGACCGCAATAATCCGTCCGCTTTCGTGGTCTTCGCTCGGTTCCTGCAAAATGGCCTCGTGGAAATTCGGGTCGAACATCTGCCCTTCAGCCTCGATGCGCTTCAGACCCTCGGCCTCCAGAATGGATTGCAGTTTATGGTAAATCAACTCGATGCCGTCCACCCAGGCCAGGTTAGCAGGACGCGCTGCCAGGGCACGCTCCAGGTCGTCCAATACCGGCAGGTAACGCTTGATAATGTTCCCGACTGCGTTCTGATAGGTTTCCTTATTCTCGATGTCAACGCGCCGCCGGTAGTTCTGGAATTCAGCCACAGAGCGCTGCCAGCCGTCCTTGTATTCGGCAGACTGGGACTGGGCTTCGGCCAGCTGTTTTTCGAGTTCGGTAATAGCGGAGGAATTGTCCGGCGAGGCGGCCTCGGGTTTACCATCCTCCTCGGTTTCAATCTTATGCAACTTCTCTTTCTTAGTCGTCATTTTCTTCTCCTACCATTGTTTCAGAGACCAGGTCACTCAATAAATCGGCCATAAAGCGGACCGTGGGGATGGTGCGGGCATAAGGCATTCGCATTGGCCCGAAGACACCCAGCGTGCCGGTGACAAGGCCGGGAATGCCATAGCGGGCCAGAACTACCGAACATTGTTTCAACTCTTCCCATTTGCCTTCGCCGCCGATCACTACCTGCACACCGCCCACAGTGGCCTGGTTGGTGGTGCGAGCCAAGAGGTCTTGCAGCAACGAACGCTCCTCGAACAGATGCACGGCCCGGCGGGCATCGCCGGATTCGAGGAATTCGGGTTCGGAGAGAACATTGGTCAAACCGTCCAGATAGATTTCGCCTGAAATGCGCTGTTCGCCGCGGTTCATATCCTGGAGGACGAGAGTCAGGATATCCTTTTCTAGGGAATCAGAACGTGGAGGAAAGGCTGCGATTTCTTCGGTGGTCTTGCCCAGGCAAACCTGGTTGAGCCGGTCGGCGGCGGCAGACAGGCGTTCCTGCACCACTGGCTCGGCCAGGGTCAGGATTTGCTGGCTGACCTCCCCACCGGTCATGACCAGCACCATCAGCACCTGCCGCCCTTGGGTGGAGATGAGTTCCACGTGTTTGTAGTGCGAACGCTCGGCATGCGGCGCAGTGACGAGGGAAGCCGCGCGTGAATGCTGCGCCAGGATGGACGCTGCCAACGGCATCCACTGCTCCACATCCTGACGGGCCTGGTAAAACTGGTGCGCGATGGTGTCGCGCGCCGGTTCAGGCAGGTCGGACGGGTAGACCACGTGGGTGACAAAGTAGCGGTAGCCCTCCTCAGTGGGAACACGCCCCGCAGACGTGTACGGCTGGCGCAGGTAACCGGACTCAGTCAGCGCGGACATTTCGTTGCGGACGGTGGCGGTGCTCATATCAAGTTTGTAATGCTCAACTAAGCGCGCTGAACCGACTGGCTGTGCAGTTTCAGTATAGTGACGCACAACAAGGGCAAGGATCAGGTGCTGGCGTTCGGTAAGGTCATTAATCATCTGTGTTTGCAGTTTTAGCACTCTCAAGGCGAGAGTGCTAAATGGACAGGAATAATGATACCATGTCCAATCAAAGGGCGTCAATAAGAGGGGCGTTAGAATTTTGGTAGCGCATTATCCCACGAGGAAAGTCCCCCTGAAAAAGGATTGCTACCGCCAGAACTGGAACTGGGTAAAGCCCTGGATTGCCAAAAGAACCGGGACATGCAGCCAGCCAGAAATCCGGAAAACGACCTGCCAGAAAAACGTGTTCACAGCCTGCACGTACCACAATACAAAGAATGCCAACATCACGACGATACCGCTGACCTGGTCAATCCTGGCGCGCAGTTCTTGATCCAGGTAAGGTGCCAGGGCGCGATACCCGTCAAAAGGCGGTACAGGGATCAGATTCAGCACCACCGCCGAGACCTGCATCAGCGCCAGGAACGCCAGCCCCGGCCAGATGCCACCGGAAGTGAGAGGAGCAAAATTCAGGATGACCGCCAGGACGACCGCCACGACCAGGTTAGCAGCCGGTCCAGCCAGAGAGACAGCGCTCTCCCAACGCTTGCTGCGCAGCCTCCAGGTCTCGATGTAGACCGCCCCGCCAGGCAGGCCGATTCCACCCAGCAGTAAGAAAATCACCGGCAGGACAATCGAATAAACCGGGTGGGTGTACTTGAGCGGGTTGAAGGTCAGGTAACCCTTGTCCTTGACGCTGGTATCCCCACCGTAATACGCCACCACAGCATGCGAGAACTCGTGCAGACACAGCGAAAAAATCCAGCCCACGATGACAACGATGAAGGTGATTGCTTTTTCCATTAATTCTCCGGATAGCCTTGCGGGTGTGCGCTGTGCCAGTCCCAGGCGCTGGCGACAATGTCGGTCAAATCGGGGTGACGCGGCGTCCAATCCAGCTCGCGGTGGATCTTCTCAGACGAAGCCACCAGGCGTGGCGCGTCGCCGGAACGGCGCGGGGACTCGACCACCGGGATTATGTGACCGGTCACGCGGCGGGCGGTCTCGATCACCTCTCTGACCGAGTAACCGCTCCCGTTGCCCAGGTTATAGACCAGCCGCTCACGATCACCTAACGCGTCCAACGCAAGCAGGTGCGCCGAGACCAGGTCGGCGATATGGATGTAGTCACGGATACAGGTGCCATCGGGGGTGGGATAATCCGTCCCGTAGATGGAGGCAGCCTCGCTCTGTCCGAGGGCCACTTTTAACACCAACGGGATGAGGTGCGACTCGGGCTGGTGCGCCTCGCCCCGTCCCGGCAGGGCACCGCAGGCATTGAAATAGCGCAGGGCGGCAAAGTGCAGTCCGTGGATCTTGCGATACCATTCCAGGGCTTGCTCGATGGCAAGTTTGGTGAATCCGTAAGCATTAGCCGGGTCAATGGCAGATTCTTCGTTCAACGGCGCATCATTGGAAGCATAGACTGCTGCAGAGGAAGAGAACACGAACCGTTTTACCCCGGCGCCTCTCGCGGCTTCGATCAGTTGCAGCGAATTTGCCAGGTTATTCTTGAAGAACTTGCCGGGGTCTGTCATCGATTCGCCCGCCATGATGAAGCCCGCGAAGTGCATCACCGCCTCGTACTTTTCCGAGGCCAGGGCAGCCATCAGGGCGGCGGAATCGCCCAAGTCGGCGCGGATAAAGCGCGCCGCCTCGGGTACGGCCCTCTGGTACCCGGTCACGAGCGAGTCGTAAACGGTGACGGAATGTCCTGCCTTTAGAAGTGCTTCTGCGACAGCTGAGCCAATATACCCAGCCCCGCCGGTAACAAAGATATCCATAGTTTCTCCAATAGGAAAATTATATCGTACTCTCCTCCTGCTTGACGGGCGTGCCCGTTACGCATTATACTCACCTCGTCCGGGGTGTAGCGCAGCTGGTAGCGCACCGCGTTTGGGACGCGGGGGTCGGCGGTTCGAATCCGCCCACCCCGACTAACCGCCGAGACCGCCCTGGTTCTCGGCGTTTATGTTCCCTCATGAAACAGATTTGCTTCAGGGTACTGCGTGATTTTCTAAACCTATATCTCAATTTTTGCCCGTGTTTTCGCAAATGAAGGTTTAGAAATTTATGCGATAAGCAGTAAATCATGATATGCTAAAGAATCCTATGCTACAATAGCAAAGAGGAATTCAATTATGGCAAGAAAGAAATTGGATGGTGTCATCGAAGCTGTTCGCTATACACCAGGAGGTAAAATTGCCATCGTACGCGCATATGAACGCCATGGGGTAGTGTGGTCCGATCATGTATTACTTGAACGTAAAGAACTGTCCGAACGACTCAAACAGGGTAAATACTTCGTGGTTGGGGAACGCAAACTCTATCTCGGCAGCGTTTTTAAAACCGGTACGGCGGTTTGCCAGATGGAAGGCAATATCGTTACCGAAGGGCAGACAAGCACGTGCGACCTCCTGACCGGAGTTCCGGTTTTCTAGTCACTTTTCCTGGAAGGCTGTCCCATGAAAATCATTGACCAAACCCCATTCTTTAACAAAGAGACCGGTGAGATCAGTATCCTCGACCGCGTTAAGGCGATGATGAAATACGGAGCTAAATGGATAAAGGAAGTTGAGGCGCAGACACAAGTCATCGCCGTACTGGATAAGGTGCTAGATAAACACTATGTTCTCCTGCGCAACGTTATGCCTCCCGGCGTGGAAGCCAGTTTCCCTTTAATTTTGGTCGGGCCGACCGGGGTGTTCGTCATGTATGTCACACCGCTGACCGGCGTTTTCCGCGCCAAAGGTGACCAGTGGGGCACCATTACCGGGAATGCCTTCAAGAATGAAAAACCCAACCTGATGACGCGTACCGAACACATGGCGCGCGCCATCCAGGTATTTCTACAGCGTCAGGGTTACTTTGAGATAACCAGTGTAGATGCCATCCTGCTTTGCTCCGACCTCTCCGTCCACGTGGACAGCATTCGGCCCATTATCCGCGTGGTCATGCGCGACGCATTGGAACGCTTTGCCATCTCCATCACGCAGGCCCGGGTTGTGCTCAGCCCTGAATCCGTTCAGGATGTTATCAACCGTATCCTGAATCCACCCAAACCGGATCCGCCCGAACCTGCCGAGACCCCTGCAGCGACCGGCCCAGTCGCACTCGCTTCTGCACAGGCGGAAAATCAAAACGTTCCGGCATTCGCTTTACTCAACTCGCAGGCCCCGGCATGGAGCAACGAACCGGCCCATCCCCCCATCGCCGGAACACAGGCCGGCTCCCGGGTCGCGCCGCGCCAGGGGTTTAACAAAAAGCAGTGGGCTTTCTTGATTGTAATGTTCGTTATCTGGTGTTTGCTGATCGCTGTTTTCCTGTTCCTGGTCATTAAAGACCAGGGGCCTTATCTCTTGAGCCTATTGCATTGAACCCCCCGTTCCTCTCCATTGTTATCCCGGCCCGCAACGAAGATACTCGCCTGCCCCGCGCTTTGGGACAGGCCTTTGCATTTCTGGAAAGTCAGACCTATTCTTCCGAAGTGGTTGTGGTTGAAAATGCCAGCCGCGACCACACCTTGGAAGTGGCACAGAAGTTAGCCCGCAACATCCCCAACCTGCGAGTTCTGCATGAGGACCTGCCCGGCAAGGGCCGCGCCGTCCGCCGCGGCGTGCTGGAGGCAAACGGTGAATACCGCTTTATCGCCGACGCGGATTTCTCCATGCCAGTGGAGCAGATCAACCGCTTCCTGCCACCGGTCTGCTCCAGTAACATCGCCATTGCCTCACGTGAAGCCGCAGGCGCAGTCCGTTACGGCGAACCAGGTTTCCGCCACCTGACCGGGCGCGTGTACAACTTTCTGATCCGTTCACTAATCCTGCCCGGACTGCAGGATACACAATGTGGTTTCAAGTGCTTCCAGGCCAGCGTTGCTGAAGATATTTTCCCCTATCAAACCCTGACCGGTTGGTCTTTTGATGTGGAATTGTTGGCGATCGCCCGGCGTCGCGGGTATATGATCGTTGAGATTGGCATCCCCTGGTATTACACCCCCGGCAGCAAGGTCAACGTCCTGCACGATTCATGGCGCATGTTCCTCGACCTGCTGACCATCCGCAGCAACGCCCGCCGAGGCGTCTATGACGCCCACGCTTGACCCTTCTAAATATCCCACGCTGGATTTCGAAAAGAACCTCTGGAAGGCCGGCTTTACCCGCATTGCCGGGATAGACGAAGCCGGGCGCGGCGCCTGGGCCGGACCGGTGGCTGCAGCCGCTGTCATATTGCCATCTGTCCCATCTCTCAAGCAGACCTTGAAGCGGGTGCGTGATTCCAAACTGATGACCCCGCTGGCTCGTGAGACCTGGGCTCCGCGTATTAAAAGATCTTCCGTTTGCTGGGGGGTGGGCTTCGCTTCCGCAGAGGAGATTGACATGCTGGGCATCCTCTCTGCTACGAAGCTGGCAGCAACGCGGGCGCTCGAAGACCTGTCCCCTGATTACTTGATCACCGATTACCTGATCTTCCCTGAAATTGACCTGCCCCAGACTGCGCTCGTCAAAGGCGACCAGCGTTCGCTCAGCGTGGCGGCAGCTTCCGTGCTGGCCAAGACCGCCCGGGATGCTTTGATGCGCGAATTGGATGGTCAATATCCCGGTTACGGGTTTGCCCGTCATAAAGGCTATGGGACGCGCCTCCACCAGGAGGCGATCAAGATTCTGAAGCACTGTGAAATCCACCGGAAGTCGTTTTCCATTCCATAATGGGAGGTCGGGCCAGATTCTTTCCCGGTTTCGTCTACCTCCCGACAGTCCTTTTACCAGTAGATGAGTAGATTAAATTAAGAGAGCACGAAGTTTATCCGTCTTCGTGCCTTCTCAATAAACAACAATGGGGATTTACCAGCCGCTAGGCGATCTTCTCGAACTTCTCAGCCGGTGTACTGCATACCGGGCATTTACCTTCCATCGGGCCTTCGTGGGTGTAGCCGCAGACTGGACAAACATAAAAAGTCGTCTCTGGAGCGTCTTTGCCTTTGTTTAGCAGGTCAGCGGCTTGGCGGTAGAGGCTTTCGTGAATTTTTTCTGTTTGCAAAGCATAGTTGAATGATTTGGCCGCGCGTTTATCGTCCTCTGCGTTCGCTTCGGCCAGCATGGTCGGATACATCGTGACAACCTCGTAGTTCTCACCAGCAATGGCCACTTCCAGGTTCTCCGCCGTGGACTTGACGCCGTCCATGGCTCTCAGGTGGTTATGGGCATGGACGGTCTCTGCCGCAGCCGCAGCCCGGAATAATTTGGCAATCTGGGGCAAGCCTTCCGCGTCCGCCTTTTTGGCAAAGGCCAGGTACCTTCGATTGGCTTGTGATTCACCGGCAAATGCAGTCTTCAGGTTATCAAGAGATTTCGACATAAATTTCTCCTTTTCTTAATTGCGGCGTTTTTTTGTTTCCTTATTATACCCAATTGTCCGCTCACAGTTTTCACAAACTCGGGGTTAGGGGGTGGGGATTCCCAGGCTTTCCGACTTTGTGAAAGCCCTGATTGCCCGCTGTCAGGTGATTGACGCATGTTCCAAGAACAGGTATGATAAAAAAACCTCAGGTTGGCTGGACGGTCGCGGTTCTGCGCTTTGACGCAGAGTCGAGGAAAGTCCGCACTCCACAGAGCACGGCACCGGGGAAATCCCGGGGCGAGGTAACTTGCCGGACAGGGCCACAGAAACAGACAGCCGCCGCAAGGCGGTCATGGTGAAAAGGCGGTGTAAGAGACCACCGGCGTTTGCAGCAATGCAGGCGGCCAGGTAACCCCCGCCGGGAGCAAGGCCAAGCAGGGACGAGACGCTGCTCGCGTCGTTCGAGTTCCGGGTAGGCTGCACAGAGAGATGACCGTCCAGGCAGAGCGCCGGGAAGAAACTCTTCGGAGCGTAAACCGACCTTCCTCCGCTGGACAAAATGCGGCTTATAGGCCGGCCTGAGGTACTTTGTTTCGAGTCCGCTTGCCATAAACTGGCCGGACAAAACCCCCACTAGGGGGTAATATGCGGCTTATAGGCCGGCCTGAGGTACTTTGT
>CAIQQN010000268.1 GCA_903873975.1 uncultured Anaerolineales bacterium | reverse complement strand
GGGGGGGTGTGGGGGCGGCTTTGCCGCCCCCACACCCCCAGCCTCCCTTACTTGTTAGGAAGTTACGGCGTTTTCCTATACTTCTGCATGTCAGCCGCGGCAATGAAACGCAGGTGACGGTAGTGTTCGTCAATATCGATCCCGTAGCCGAAAACATACCGGTCGGGTACGTCGAAGCCGACGTAGTCCACCTCCACCGGCACCTCGCGGCGGTATTTCTTATCGAGCAGCACACAGACCTTCAGGCTCTTCGGCTCGCGCGTTTTCAGCATTTGCAAAACATGCGCCAGCGTGCGCCCGCTGTCCACAATGTCTTCGACCAGCAGCACATTAAAGCCTTCGATATTTGTCATCAGGTCGAGGTTGACGCGCACATTACCGCTGGAGGCGTAATTCCCGACGCCATAGGAGGAAAGCGACATGCAGTCCAGGGTATGCGGGATGGAAAGATGGCGGGTCAGATCGGCAGTGAAGGTCAGCCCGCCACGCAAAAGACAGACGATCAGTAGTTCCTGACCAGCGTAAGCGTGGCTGATCTGCACGCCGAGTTCGGCTACGCGTTTCTCGATTGTTTTTTCGTCTACGAGGACTTCGTCAATAAACTCGCGGTAATCTTGCATGGCAGCTCCCAGGCTCTTTTGGGATTTGCATGGCACGATGGAATATGGGGGATATTGGGCAGGTCAAGCCCGCCCGAACACTTCCATATCTTTCCCATTTCACGGAGATTCCCAAAGAACCAATTCCCGTCAGCCTTTAGGCTGGTATTTCTTAAGATCCACAACCGCGATGAAAGGCAAGTTGCGGTAGTACTCGTCCAGGTCAAGGCCGTAGCCAAAAACGAACTTATTCGGGATGCTGAAGCCGCGGTAATGGATCGCGATAGATGTCTCGCGACGCTCTTCCTTATCCAGCAAGGTGCAGACTTTAAGACTGCGCGGCTGGCGGGTTTGCAGGAACTCCAGCACGTAGGCGATGGTATTGCCACTATCGACGATATCTTCGACCAGTAACACGTCCTTGTCACGGATATCGGTTTTCAAGTCAAGCGAGAGACGGACGCTGCCGCCCGACTGGCGCACTCCTGCACCGTAGGATGAAACTGCCATGAAGTCCAATTGAAGCGGAACAGTGATGTGCCGCATCAGGTCCACCATAAAAACAATTCCGCCGCGCAGGATGCAGATGAGCAGCAGGTCTTTACCTGTATAGTCGCGGCTGATCTCCCCGGCCAGTTCTTTGATGCGGTTTTGGATGGTCTGTTTGTCGATCAAAATTTCAGCAACGAAATCCATGTAATCCTGCATATGCACTCCTGGCACGGCTTTTCATCCCCTACCGGGGGACATCGTGATGCTTGCGGCAGCGCGCTTCATACATCTCCGCCGCGCCGACGATGACCACCGGGTCGTTATAACGCGCCGGTTTTCCATTGACCAGGCGCTGAGTCCGGCTGGCTGGTTCACCGCAAACCATGCAGATGGCCTGGATCTTATCCACGCGCTCGGCACGCGCCATCAGCACCGGCATTGGCCCGAAGGGTTCGCCGCGGAAGTCAGTATCCAATCCCGCCACGATGACACGGATCTTCCTTGCAGCCAGTTCCTCTATAACCTGGATGATCTCGTCGTCGAAAAACTGCGCCTCGTCAATGGCGACGACGGTGGCTTCCTTGTCCAGCCGTTGACGGATATCCGCTGCCTTTTCGACCGGGATGGCGGCAAAATCGGTGCCGGCATGGGAGGTAACTTTCTCGACCGCATAACGCACATCAATGGCAGGCTTGAATACCTGCACGTGCTGGCGGGCAATCGTCGCCCGGCGCAGGCGGCGGATAAGCTCGTCTGTTTTGCCGCAGAACATCGAACCACAAATGACCTCAACCGAACCGGGTAGATGGGATTTCATAATCTCCTCTGTTGCCCTCCCCTTCATCCCTCTCTATTAATGGGAATGGGATGAGGGGAAAAATAATCAAACGGGCAGATGCACATTGCATCTGCCCGTTAAGTTTACCTGATTATCAGCTTTCGACAAGACCTACGTGGCGGGAGTTTCCGCAGTTTCGGGAAGGGTATAGCCGAGAGCGCGCAGCTTCTTCTTAATGTCAATCAGCGACTTGCGTCCAAAGCCTTCGATCGCCAGCACAGCGTCCTCGCCCTCGGCAAGTTTTGCCAAGAATTGACCAACTTCCTTGATGCCAGCCTTCTCCAACGCAGCGACGGGACGGGCGGTCAATTCCAGTTCCGCAATGGGGCGCTTGGGAGACACTTTGGACTCGGCACGGGTCTTCTTTTCTTCAACATAATTCTGGCGGACCTGCAGCTTCTTATAGAAGCGGTCCACCTGACCTTCCATGTCCACGATTCGGCCCTGCTCGCCAGTGAAAAACGGATGGCAATTCGAACAGGTTTCGACGCGGATTTCTTGCTTGGTCGAACCGGTTGTCCAGGTGGTGCCGCAGGAGGCGCAGGTCACCTTGGCATCCGGGTAGTAAGTCGGATGAATACCCTGTTTCATTATTAAAATCCTTTCGCCGGTTATTTTTCTTCCGCCGGCATCACGTTGACGCGCTTGCGCCCTTTGACGACATCGTAGACGACCAACCCTTCAATCGTGGCGAAGATGGTATCGTCCTTGCCTACATCCACGTTCAGACCGGGCTTGATGTGTGTACCGCGCTGGCGCACGATAATGTTACCAGAAAGAACATGCTCGCCGGCATATTTCTTCACGCCCAAGCGCTGACCATTTGAGTCTCTTCCGTTGCGGACTGAGCCGCCACCTTTTTTATGTGCCATAACAACCTCACTCTCTTGCTATTTTGCCGCTGGTTTCTTGGGAGCCGTTTTCCCCTTCAGGGATTTTTTCGGTTCAGTCTTGGCGGCAGTTGTCTTCCTGGAAGACGATTTCGTCGCTGCCTTTGCGGGAGTCTTCGCGGCCTGTTTCTTGCCCTTCGGGGAGGCTGTCTCAGCCTTCGGTTCGGCCTTTACCGGCTTCTCCGCTTTCCCCTTTGGGGAAGGTGTTTCGGTCTTCGCCTTTGAAGTCAATTCTTCAGCTTCAACTTCAACAGCCTTTTCCACCTTGACGGGTTCCTTCTCCACCAGTTTGGAGCCGCCGATCTGCTCCACGAGAAGACGTGTATAGTTCTGGCGGTGGCCGATCTTAACCCGAATGCGCTTCTTGGGACTGTAGTTGAAGATATTCACCTTCGGCCCTTTGAAATGCTCGATTACCATGGTCCATACCGGGATATCCTTGACGAGGGGCCTGCCGACGGTGATGTTTTCCCCATCCGCCAGCAGCAGAACCTGTTCAAGCTTGACCTTCGTGCCGGATTCGACCGGCAGGCGGTCCACTTCGATGGTGCCGCCTTCGACGGCCCGGAATTGCTTGCCGCCGCTTTCCACAATTGCGTACTTCATCTTTTACTCCTGGTCTTCGCTTCACCACAGTACCTGCGGTACGGATCCGGACATTGAGCCTGTTACAGCCTTCAGAACGGACCCCTACGCCGGTCAGCGGGGAAGCCGGGATACAAACACTCGCCCCGGCTACCTGCCGGGGCAGAACCGGACGATATTATACATGCGAGCCGCACCCATGTCAACGGCTGGACGGGTAAAAACCAGAATTGTTGGGCAGGTTTCCAGCCCGGCATGTGCCTGGTTTATTGTGAGACAGTTCACCCTGAAAAGGGGGACACAGCGGTCGGGAGTGTTCGAAACGGACTCCACCCCTCCCCAAGGTGGCAGAGGCAAACACTCCCCGCGGGATGGATGTAGCCGGGAAGCTTTTGTTGTACAATAGGTCTATGACCCGCGTAGTTTTGTTGATCCGCAAGCCTGTTCTTGGCCGGTCTGCATAGATTCAACCGAGGGCACCATGAACCAGAAAAAAGAGTCAACCAAACCTCTCCCGGAACACCACCAGGACGATGTCCCGAAACATTACCGGGATGACGTGGCGGGGGAAAGTGTTAAAGCTGGTAAGAAAAGGAGCGCACGGGGAAATGCATCTGCTCCTGCGCCCTTCGAATCCCAGAACCTGCCAAAGAAACCGAATCCCACCCAGGAAAAATACATCAAAGATATCGTCGCAACCATCCGTGATCCTCTGTTGGTTTTGGATACGGACCTGCGCGTGCTCTCAGCCAACCGCAGTTTTCATAAATTATTCAAGGTGAAACAAAAGGAAACAGTCGGTAACCTGATCTATGACCTTGCAAACCGGCAATGGGATATTCCCTCTCTGCGCCTCCTCCTGGAAACAATCCTGCCTCAAAAGGCGGTATTCAATGACTACGAAGTGGAATACAACTTTCCCTCCGTAGGCAAGCGCACCCTGCTCTTGAACGCCCGGCGGATCCCCGGACCGCCGAAAGCAGCACAATGGATTCTGTTGGCTATTAAAGACGTAACTAACCGCAAGCTGGTGGAGCAGTCGCTGCAGGAGAACGAAGAAAAGTTCCGCAGCCTCTTCAACAATGCTGAAGTAGGTATGTTCAGAACGCGGTTGGATGGTTCAGAGATCCTGGACATGAACGAAAAGTTCCTGACGATTTTCGGTCGCACGCGTGAGGAGATGCAGGGTTCCGCTTCGGTGCTCCATTGGGCGGATCCGCGTGAGCGGCAGGAGATGGTACGCCAGCTCGAAGCCGAAGGTCATGTGATCGATTTCGAGTGTGGGATGCTGGACAAGCAAGGGCAGGTGAGAAGATGTCTCACGTCTATGCGACTCTACCGGGAGCAGGGAATCCTGGAGGGATCCATCCTCGACATCACCGAGCGCAAGCAGGTGGAGGAGGCGCGGCAACAAAGCGAAATCCTGTTTCGAGCGCTTTTTGAGGCCTCGCCCGATGCTGTAATGCTCATGGATCCTCAGGATCCCAACGTCTCGTGGCCTATCATTGATTGCAATGCGGCAGCATGCGTGATGAACGGCTATCGTCAAGATGAATTGATCGGGCATTCCATTGATATCGTGAACATAACCCCTGGATCACCATCAGAGCGAATCGCCTATTTAAAACAGTTGCGAGAGGCAGGTAGTTTAAAACTTGATACCTTCCATCGCCATAAAAATGGCACCATATTTCCCATTGAAGTTTCTACGACGCTCATCAAGATTGGCAGCCGCGAACTGGTGATGGGCATTGACCGCGATATCACCGAGCGTAAGCAGGTTGAGGAGTCGTTACGGAAGAGCGAATCAAATTTACAAGCGGTTCTACAGTCCACTGCTGATGGGATTCTGGCTGTCAGCAGCGAAAACGAGGTGATTTATGCCAATGAACGTTTTGCGGAAATGTGGCGCATCCCGCCGGAGGTAATGGCCAGCAAGGACGACTCTGTCCTTCTTCAGCTTGTCCTTGATCAACTGAGCGACCCGCAGAGTTTTATCAAACAGGTCCAGGAACTATACAAATCGGAGAAAAAAAGTTTCGATACGCTCTATTTCAAGGATGGTAGAGTATTTGAGCGGCTGTCATATGCATTGATGCAAGAGACAAAAGTTCATGGTAGGGTTTGGTCATTCCGTGACATCACCGCCCGCAAACAAGCGGAAGAGGCGCTGACCTCCTCCGAGGCGGAACTACGAGCGCTGTTCTCCTCCATGAACGATGTGGTGCTGGTGATTGATCGCGATGGAGTTTATCGCGAGATCGCCCCCACCAATCCCTCCTTATTGGTCAAACCGCCTCAGGAACTGCTCGGCAAAACATTGCGGGAGGTTTTCCCGCCGGAACAGGCAGAGATCTTTCTCAGGGTTATACAGCAGGTCCTGGATACAAAACAAACCGCGCAGATCGAATATGATCTCGTCATCGGTGACCGCACCGTGCAGTTCGCGACGTCCATCTCGCTGATGACGGAGGACAGCACCCTCTGGGTGGCACGCGATATCACGAAGCGCAAGCAATTTGAATTAGTCCAGGATGCAATCTACAGGATCACCCAAACTGCGATAACCAGCGAGGGGATCGATGCCCTCTACCATTCCATCCACTCCATCCTGGGAGAATTGATACCGGCGGAGAATTTCTACATTGCATTGATTGACCCAGCCAGCAATCTGCTCAGCTTCCCCTATTATATTGATCAATGTGATGAACCACCAACTGGGATGACTCAAATCCAGGGCCTGACCGGATATGTCATTCGGTCTGGACGTCCTTTATTGGCCACCCGGGAGATCTTTGACCGACTCGTCGGACAAGGCGAAGTGGAGGTGGTAGGGACAGTTTTTGTGGAATGGATGGGTGCGCCATTGAAAGTGGGAGGACGCATGATCGGCGTCATGGCGGTGCAAACTTACACACAGGAGGTCCATTTCGACCAGGAGGAGTTGAACCTTTTCGAGTTTGTTTCCACCCAGGTTGCTCAGGCGATTGAACGCAAGCGCATGGAACAGGAGATACTCAACCTGTCACTGACCGATGAGCTCACCGGGTTGAGCAACCGGCGGGGCTTCACCCTCCTGGCAGAACATGAGGTGAAACTGGCCCACCGCATAAAAAGAACCATGCTGTTGTTCTTCTGTGATGTGGACCACCTGAAGACGATCAATGATACCCATGGGCACGCCCAGGGTGACCAGGCTTTGAAGGAAGTATCCGCCATCTTGAAAAAGAACTTTCGCGAGGTGGATATTCTTGCCCGCTTCGGTGGGGATGAGTTTGTGATCCTGGCTGTGGATGCCTCCCTGGAAAGCGCTAAAAACATGACCAACCGCATCCAGGCCACCCTGGAGGCGCGCAACCAGCAGTGCGACCTGCCCTATCATCTGACCCTCAGCCTGGGCGTCGCGCGCTATGATCCCGAGGATCCCTGCACGTTGAGTGAATTGATCGCCGAGGCGGATGGTCTGATGTACAGTCAGAAACAAACCGGGAAAGGAAAAAAATAGGTCGGGTTTCTCGCGTAGAATCCCATGGACGGACAAACCCGGCAGCGCAGCCGGGTGTCGCTGGTTTGTATCCCAAAACTAAAATCGAAAATCTGGTTGACAAAACTTCTCAATAGCACTATTCAGGATTCGTTTCGTTGTCTTATCAAAGGAGGAACTGATGAAAACCAGCAAGTTGGAACTCACCTGGGAAAATATCCGACCCATCCTTCTATGGATTGCACTTCCTCTGATGGTCGGCGTGTTGATCGCTGCCGCTATTCCACGTCCGGTCATTGGGGTTATCCACCTTGAGGTTGCCATCGATTCCTATTCGGCAAGCGATATGATCGCCCAGATCGATTATGCCCGCCAGCATCCGGAAGTGCGCGCAGTGGTGCTGATGGTTGACAGTCCGGGCGGCACCGTGGCAGATACCGAGTCCGTTTACCAGGAACTCCTGCGCCTGCGACTGACCAAACCGGTGGTCACCTCCATCGGGGCGATGGCTGCCAGCGGCGCCTACTACTTGTCAGTCGGCACTGACTATATCATAGCCGACCCCACATCCGAAGTCGGGAACATCGGTGTAATTGGCTACCTGCCCGACAGCCCGACCATCTACGAGGGTATCGTCTCGACCGGCCCTTATAAGCTGTGGGGCGAACCGCGCGATACCTTCCAACGCGAGATGGAAATGGTCAAACAGGGCTTCTACCAGGCTGTCACGCTCGGGCGCGGCGACCGGCTCACGGTTGGCCCGGATGTCGTTCTGACCGGGCGCATCTGGCTTGGCAGCGAAGCACAACGCATCGGTCTGATTGACGCCATTGGTCCCCAGTCTAACGCGCTGACAAAGGCCGCGCTTTTGGCACACATCGGCAATTACAAAGTCGCCGATCTGGCCGAATTGGCAGGAATCCAGTCCAGCTCCTCTTCGGTCTTCGCCAAAAACCCGGATGGGGTTACCCTGCTCTATCCAAATCAGACCGGCATCTTCCTGCTCTACATTCCGCCGGTTCCGGTGGAAAAATAAGGAGGTTGCCATGGAATTCATTAAACGCTACCGCACCTGGATCGTCCTGGTTCTGCTGATCGTACCGATCGCCTTGCGCGGGCTGTGGTTCTATCATTGGTTCCCAACTCTTTCAAGCGTAAAATTTCCGGATTTCGCCTCCAACACCATCCCCCAGCCGCCCATCTCGACCGTCGCGCCCGAACAGATAACAACCAGCGCAGGCAAAGTTGTCGTGGTGGATTTCCTGCACAGCAACCAGTTTGCTCCCAGCGAAATCGACTCTTTCGTTGCCGCCCTGACCCGGCGCGGGGCGCGCGTCGAAATTGCCAGCGGAGACCCGCCCCTGGCGACTCGTCTCAAGTATGCCAACGCCTACGTGGTTTTTTCACCTACTTATGCTTTCAGCGTCGAGGAAGTGAACCTGGTGCGCAATTTTGTAGCCAGCGGCGGAAGGTTGGTTATCTTCACCGACCCGACCCGTGGCACGTCTGGTTATGATTACAACAGCGGTGCTTACTTCAACCTGCCCGACGCGGACGCCGCCAACAACCTGCTGGCCCCCTTTGGCATTTCAGTCAACAATGATTACCTTTACAACCTGGTAAGAAGCGAAGGCAATTTCCGCAACGTATTGTTCGCGGACTTCGGCGGCAATCCCATAACCGGTGGCCTGAACCAGCTGGCTTTCTATGGAACCCATTCTGTTGAGGCTGGAAATGGCACCCGGTTGATCGTCGGCGACGAGAACACTTTTTCATCCCTGACCGATTCAGCAGGCCCGGGAATGGCTGCGGCCGCCTTGAGCGCAGATGGGAACGTGCTGATCCTCGGCGATTTCAGTTTCCTGATCCCGCCGTACAACTCAGTGGCCGATAATCAAATCCTGATCCGCAATATCGCCGATCATGCCCTGGGCGGGATTCGCACCCACAGCGTGGCCGACTTCCCCTACGTCTTTGACCGCACCGTCTACGTGATCCAGACCGACGGCCTGCAGATGACCGCCGACACGCTTGCGCCCTTCGCTGGTTTGCAAAATGCCCTGCGCACCACCAGCACATCCCTGGTGATGCGCACATCAGCACCCGCCGAAGGCGATCTGCTGGTAACCGGAAGTCTCACTCCCGGCAAAGACTTGCTCCCCTATATTGAATCCTTCCATCTCGGCCTGGACGATCCCAGCACGGTTATCATTCCAGATCTCGGGACGGTCAGCCGCTCTGGCGTTGGCCTTTTGCTTTACCAGCATACTCCCACGCGTAATACTCTCATCCTACTGTCAGACCTGCCTGATGACCTACCAGCTTTGATCAACCTGCTATCGAGCGGGGACCTGTCGTCGTGCGTGACCCAGGGAGACATCGGCGTGTGCAGCATTGGATACGGCGGAAGTTATTATGCCGAACCGACTTATGAAATACCCCTCGATCTAGTACCCACTCCCACCCCTCCTGGTTGATGAGACTAAAAGATAAACAGGGTTTCTCTGAGAATCGCCATGGCGATTCCCCAAAGAGACTCAACACGCTACGGCGTCCTCATAAGGACGCCGTAGCTTATCTACGACCAGGATGACCGCGCGTTAGACCCCAAACACAATAATCCCGCCTAAAAATCCCAGCACGGCAGCAATGGCAAAACTCACAAAATATGCTCCAACATAGAGCACCTTGGTAGACTTCATATAAAAAAGGTTCTTATTCCGCCAACGGGCAATAGCCGTGATGGTCGTAATGATGAACAGCGTGATCGCCAGGATTATTTTTGCAATATGGTTGGGGGCGATACCATTATAGAACACGAGATTGTCGCGTATGCCGAAAATTGCGGCCACAATTGTGCTCGCGGCTGCCAGCGAAATATTTGCAAATGCAACCTGCTCCAGAACCTTGCTGCGCTTCCAGAGAGCCAGCAGGATAAAGAACAGGGCCGCGCCAGTCAACGCAATGGGGAAATGAACAACCATCATGTGAGGGGGATGTACCTGCGTCAAAGCATGAATAATACCCTGGATTAAGTTCATATCTTTCTCCTTTTCTGAAAGGAAGCATAATTATTATTTTAAAATTCTACCATGATTGTCTTATTCCCCATGGCGATTCCAAGAGAGATTCCTTCAGGGCTTTCAAAAAGTCGGAAAGCCTGGCAATCCCAACACCCACCTCGCCCTATAGGCGGCTTGGCCCACGGGGCTGCTTCGCGAATGCCGCCTCAGCTAGAAGAAGATCTTGGGGTGTTGGCGGACGGCTTTTCCGTCCGCCAACAACCCAAACCCCGAGTTTGTGAAAACCGTGAGAAAAATTCTTTTCTGCCTGGTTGACAAATCCTGCTCTTTCCGATAATCTTGACATGTGAGACTAAATCAAGCACAATGTGAAATCGCCAAAGCAAGCCTCGACGCCAAAACATTCCTCTCCGGACCTGCCGGCTGCGGCAAAACGACCGTCGGCGTGGAACACCTGCGGAGGCTACTGGCTTCGGGCGTGCCTGCCGATTCCGTCCTCGTCCTAACGCCCCAGCGAACCTTGCAAGCCCCTTACGAGACAGCCCTGCGCCTCCCCGATATCGGCCCGGGCGGACAGGTGGCACTCGCCACGGTCGGCGGGCTGGCGCGCCGTATGGTGGACCTATTCTGGCCGCTGGCCGCCGAAGCCGCCGGGTTCGCCCACACCGACCAGCCACCGGTTTTCCTGACACTGGAAACGGCTCAGTATTACATGGCGCGCCTCGTCCGCCCGCTGCTGGACGAGGGCTTCTTTGCTTCGGTCACAATTGACCGCAACCGGCTGTACAGCCAGGTGCTAGATAACCTGAATAAGGCCGCATCGGTCGGGTTTCCCTACACCGAAATCGGGGAGAGATTATCCGCTGCCTGGCTCGGGGATCCAGGCCAGCGGCGTGTCTACGCCGACGCACAGGCGAGCGCCAGCCGCTTCCGCCAGTACTGTCTCGAACACAACCTGCTGGACTTCTCCCTGCAATTGGAACTCTTCTGGAATATCCTCTGGCGCACGCCGGAGTGTCATGCCTATCTGACCCGCCAGTACCGCCACCTGATCTGCGACAATGTCGAAGAAGACATCCCGGTGGCGCACGATTTGTTGTCGGAGTGGCTGCGGGATTTCGACTCGGCATTGATCATTTTTGACACGGATGGAGGCTACCGGCGCTTCCTGGGCGCGGACCCAGACTCTGCTGATCGTTTGGCAGGTCTGTGCGATATAAATGCCGAACTAAGCGAGTCATTCGTCACAACGCCGGAAATCCAGGGGTTGGAAATTGCCTTTGCATCGAAACTTCTGCCAAACCATCCGGCACCCCGTGCTGGAACCGTGACTACGACGCATATCACATCGGAAAGCCTGGCTGCACTCACTTTCCCGCCAACCGAAACACCCACCCGTTTCTATCCACAAATGCTGGACTGGGTTGCTGAAGAAATCCAGCGCCTTATCACAAACGAAGGGCTTTCCCCGTCGGAAATCGTTGTGCTGGCCCCATATTTATCGGACGCGCTGCGCTTCTCGCTCAGCAACCGCCTGGAAGAACTGGAAATCCCGTGGCGTTCACACAGGCCTTCGCGTTCGCTGCGGGATGAACCGGCCAGTCACTGCCTGCTGACCCTGGCTGAACTGGCCCATCCGGGCTGGGATGTCCGCCCGACAAAATTTGACCTGGCGTACGCCCTTTTGTATGCCATCGAAGGCATGGACCTGGTGCGCGCCCAACTGCTTACTGAGATCGTCTACCGCCTGCGGGACTTCTCGCTCTCGGGTTTCGCTGCGATCCGGACCGAGGTCCAGGAGCGCATCACGTTCGTCTTTGGCCGGCATTATGAAACCTTGCGGGAATGGATCGAAGCCTATCGCAGGCAGCCAGTTCCCGATCCGCTCGACCACTTCCTGCGCCGCCTGTTCGGGGAAATCCTGTCGCAGAAAGGATTTGGCTTTCACCGCAACAACGACGGAGCGCGGACGGCCGCAAGTCTGGTCGAGTCGGTGCAGAAGTTCCGTCAAGCCATGGAGCCGGCATTTGCCGAAGTGGCACAAGGCGGGGATGGAAACCCATCCGAAAATGTGGAAACAGGCAAAGAATATTTCGCCATGCTGCAAGATGGCGTTATCGCCGCCCAGTACCTCGAAGCCTGGCAGACCGGTCAGGCCGAGGCTGTGCTGCTCGCCCCGGCGCATACTTTCCTGATGATGAACCAGCCCGCAACCATCCAGTTCTGGCTGGACGCAGGCTCGAGCGGGTGGTGGGAGCGCCTGTTCCAACCGCTGACCCAGCCCTATGTGCTCAGCCGTTCATGGGAACGGGACCGGTCATGGACCGATGCTGATGATCAGGCTGCCAACCAGCAGACGCTGGCGCGCCTCGTGACCGGACTCCTGCGCCGCTGCCGGAGTCGCGTTTTTCTGGGCCTGAGCGACCTGGGTGAATCGGGCTTCGAGCAGCGCGGTCCACTATTGAAAGCCATCTGGAAGATGCAGTTGGAGATCCAGAACCAAAATGAGAAATGATCGCAACCTGGTGCGCATATTTTTCATTGCCATATTTTTGAGCGGCTGCGCGGCCCCCGTTGGAACCATTTCAATCAGCCCTGAGCCCCCGAATGCCAGTGCAACGCGGACCCCGTTCCTCCTGGCGAACGATACACCTGCTCCCACCTCAGACACTCCCCCATCGGCTACCACGGAATCGGACACCCTCACACCGACCGGCACAATCATCCCCAGCCGGCAAGTGACCCTGGAGGCGGTGGGCGACATTATGCTGGCGCGCACGGTCGGGGACCAGGTTCAAGCCCCTGGCCCTCAAACCATCTTCGCCGGAGTCCAGCCTGTGTTCGATTCTGCAGATGTGCTGGTCGGGAATCTGGAATGTGCCATCACAGACAGTGGCGAGCGGCAGCCTAAAAGTTACACCTTTGCCGCCCCTCTGGAGACGGCCCAGGCTCTAGCGCTGGCCGGGTTCGACGTGCTCAGCCTGGCCAACAACCATGCCATGGACTACGGCAGCCAGGGCCTGTTCAATACGCGCGACAACCTGGGGCAGTATGGCATCGCCAGCGTGGGCGCAGGAGCGAACGCCGCCGGGGCGCACGCTCCGGTCATCCTTGAGCGGAACGGTCTGCAGCTGGCTTTCCTGGCCTACGTGGACGTGCCGGTCGAAAAGGACGGATTTGACGCGCGGACCTGGATCGCCAGCGCCTCCCAGCCCGGCGTCGCCTGGGCCGAACTGGACCAGATCACGACCGACGTGGGCGCCGCCCGACTCCAATCAGACATAGTAATCGTTCAGCTCCATTCGGGTTACGAGGTTGGCAATTACATCCCCACCATCTCTCCCAACCAGCGGGCGGAGGCCCATGCCGCCATTGACGCCGGCGCGGCGCTGGTGCTTGGCTCGCACCCCCATATCCTGCAGTCCATCGAACAGTATCATGTCGGGCTGATTGCCTACAGCCTGGGTAACTTTGTCATGGATGATTATCAGGGAATTGCCAACGCCACCATCATCCTGCGTGTGGTATTAACCCGGGCGGGTGTACAGAGCTACGACTGGGTGCCGGTTTTGATCGAGAATGGACTGCCTCGCCTGGCGACTGAAGGGGAAGCACCGGCCATAGGGACGCTGATCGCCCCAATGAATCCGTAGAGCCGTCATAAAGGTGGTTGAGATAGATGACGAATGTCAACCCGTTTCATATTGCCATACAGCCCACACCAGGACGGCCATCCACAAGTACGGAAGGATATTATAGATTGGCTTCCAAAAGACACTGACCATGAGAGAAAAAGAAACAATGGTCAGTAGACCCGCAACTTCCCAGATCTTTAGCCTGTTCGCCCGGATGGCAGCCAACCCCACTCCCAGGCATGGGATGAGTAGCAAGGTCAGGTCGTGGTAGAACAGGTGTGGAGCAGCAAACACGCTAAATGTTACGGCAACAACGATCTGTCGTAATCGAATTTCGGGGGATCGTTTCCACCAGATGGATAGCATTGCCAATCCAACGCAGAACAATCCCCACGCGACGGTATGGATAATATTCAGATTCCCCTGTGGAAATAAACGCATGACCAACCCAGTAAAGTTAAGCATGGCTCTCTGTTCCATCCCATACCATTGCCCTTGGGCGCTGACACCAATCAGGAAGAAGAAATCCCGGACGCCGGTCCATCCGACCAGGAACAGACTATAGATGGCCAGAAGCGAGGCAAACCCGCAAAACCACCACCAAACCTTTCGCCGCTTAACCAGGAACGGGATGGCCAGCATAAGTGCAACCTGCGGGCGAAGGACAGCCAGTGCCAGTCCGGCTCCAGACAGGGCATCCCTGTTGGATAACAGCCCATACATCCAGAGCATAACTCCCAGAAACACGATGACTGAATCCTGCCCTCTAAAGAGACTGATAAAAAGCGGATAAAACAACACGCTGACAAGTATAAGCAGCCAGCGTGAACCGGCCTCCATTTTTTCTGCCTGCAGGAGACGATTGAATACAATCATCGCGGCCACCAAAAATGCGGCTAATATAGCCACCCAGCCCCAGTAAGAAGTCGTGTAGTTGCCACCTGCAATTAACTGAATCAATGGAACAAACATAGGAGGGTGGTTGAACGGAAGGAATTGATTTACTGCAAGTGGAACCCCAAGTAATTCTTGATGCACAGCACGCTGGGCTTCCAAATCATAGATCAGATCATAACGGCCTGTAGCAGCAATCCTCCCGGCAGTGTAAAAAATGATGAAATCAGTAGGTTGGTGTGGATCTGGCTTGAAATGCCACATTATTATTCCATACCAAATCAGCTGGATACAGATGGCAGCAGCCATCAACAAATGCTTGATCTTAATAGTCTTGATCCTATTGGATTCCATTTTGCCTTTCAGTCTTATCAAAGGGTGGCAACCCGAATTGGTAAGTAGAATTTTACACCAACACGGGACTGAGAATAAGTAATAAATTGGAATTATCATAGTATTATTAAAATTATGACAATTTGTATCTTTATTCATTGACATCAGCCCTCCGCTGCACTATACTTCAAACAAGATAAACTCCCCCATAGATAGCCTGGTCAGAATTGATCGCACTGGAGAGAAAAATGGATTTCAAACTCACCTACGCAACCATGTTCAACCCACCGGAAGAACTGCATTCACAATTCGACGCCGCGCTGGCGAAAGTCAGAGCCGGCCTCGGTAAAGAATACGGCATGATGATCAACAACAAGGATGTGTTCGCTGACGAAAAGTTTGCAGACCTTTCGCCGGTCAACACGGACTGGAGGCTGGCTGTGATGCAGAAGGGCAATGAAAAGCACGCCCAACAAGCACTGGAGGCAGCGCGCAAGGCCTTCCCCGGTTGGAGCCACACACCCTGGCAGGAACGCGTCCGCCTGCTGCGCAAGAGCGCGGCTTTGATTGAAGAGCGCCTCTTTGTATTGAGCGCAGCATTGGCGCTGGAAGTAGGCAAGAACCGCATGGAATCACTAGGGGATGTGCAGGAAACCGCCGATTTGATCAAATATGCCTGTGACCAGATGGAGGCCAACCAGGGTTATATCTTTGAAATGGGCAAGGATCCGCTGGTCGGGTATGAGGCGACAAATGTCTCGGTCCTGCGTCCTTACGGCGTCTGGCTGGTGATCTGCCCGTTCAATTTCCCCTTCGCGCTGACCGGCGGTCCCACCGGCGCAGCTTTGGTGACCGGAAACACGGTGATCATCAAGCCCGCCACCGACACGGCCTGGATCGTGCGTCTGCTGGCGGAATGCTTCCGGGATGCCGGCTTGCCGGAAGGCGTACTTAACTTTGTCACCGGGCCGGGCCGCACCCTGGGCCAGGCGCTTGTCACCTGCGCCGTGGACGGGGTGACATTCACGGGTTCGTTCGATGTGGGTGCAAAAATCTTCCGGGATTTCTCAACCTGCAATTGGGTGCGCCCGATCCTGCTGGAACTGGGCGGCAAGAACGCCGTCATCGTCTCGAGTCACGCCGACCTGGAGCGCTCCGCCCTGGGCATCGTCCGGTCGGCATTTGGCCTGCAGGGGCAGAAATGCTCTGCAGCCTCGCGTGTCTTCATAGAAGAGGCGGTTTATGAGGATCTGGTTGATCGCCTCAAAACCCTAACCGAAAAACTGACCATCGGCGACCCAACCGACCGTGGCATATATCTGGGGCCAGTCATCAACGAAGGGGCGTATAAAGAATTCCAGGCCTACTGCGGAGAAATAACCACCGGAGGAGGCAAATTCCTGGCAGGTGGCCGGGTGCGAACCGGCGGCCAGTACGACAAAGGCTGGTTCTGCGAACCGACCCTGGCCATTGACCTGCCGCTCCAGCACCACCTGTGGAAACATGAGATGTTCCTGCCAATTACGACCATCGGCAAAGTCAAAAACCTCGAGGAAGCCATGCGGCACGCCAATGAAGTGGATTACGGCCTGACAGCTGGCTTCTACGGCAGTGAAGAGGAAACCGGTTGGTTTTTCGACCATATCGAGTCTGGCGTGGCTTATGCAAATCGCCCGCAGGGCGCAACGACCGGCGCCTGGCCGGGTTTCCAGCCCTTCGGCGGGTGGAAGGCCTCGGGCTCGAGCGGAAAGAACTCAGGCGGAAGATACTACCTGCCTCTGTATATGCACGAACAGATCCAGACGATCGTAAAGTAGCCCAAACCCCCACGATTAAAATTTTCGGGTGGCAGTTTGACTGCCGCCCGAAGTTGTTTTTATCCGCCGCCGATCACTGCCAGGAGTCGGATGGCATCCCCTTCCTGGATAATATAATCTTTTGTCTGCATCTCATCGTTGACGGAAACCATCGCCACCAGTTCGGGCTTGATGCCCAACGAGACAAGCGTCTCGCGCACATTATGTCCCGGCTGGACGATGAACTCGTCTTTGCTTCCGAGCAGGTTCTTGAGTGAAGCACCGAGGCGAATGGTAGCCGTCATCTTAGGCGACCACCGCTTTCAAGCCGAGGCTTTCGATCGTCTCAGGTTTGGGCAGCCCATTCGAGGTCCAGCCGCGCTGTTCATAGTACATGTCCAGCAGGCGGTTGACATCCTCGATCTTGGTGATCTGGCCTTTGGTGGCACCGCTCGTGGGGGCTTCCTCGTAGAAGCGCGGCGCAGGCAGGTCCCAGGCGCGACCAAAGTCCTCGTTCTCACGCGCCCAGTACAGGCGGGTCAGGTTCCAGATGCGCTCGCCCACCTTCTCCAGGTCTGCCCAGGAGCGGTGGATGCCGGTAATAGCCTCCAAGGCTGGTACATACAGGTCGCGGTCAATATTGAGTTCCACCCACTGCAAACGGCAGCCGCCCAGCACATCGAACATCGGGCGGAAGTTCTGCAGCCAGATGACACGCGCCACTTTTTCGGGGACAACCAGTTCGCGGCCCACCTGCAGGTCATAGGTGATGGCCCAGGCGCGATTGTGGTGTGCACCTACATCGCAGGTCATATAGGCCAGCAGCATGGCCGTGGCATTATGGGTGGCATATGCAGATTGTTCCATACCTTTGATATGGATGGCGAACTTCTCGGTACCCTTGCCTACCTTTTTGGAGGCGCGCTTGACGCCCTCCGAAAGCAGTGCACCCAGGCCTTCACGGCGGGCAATTTTCTCGATCATGGTGAAGGTTGCTTCCACATTACCGAACTTTAAGTCCAGCCCATCCGTATCCTTTTTAGTGAAAATACCTTTCTGATAGCACTCCATAGCCCAGCCAATGGCGTTACCAGCGGTGATGGTATCAATGCCCAGGTCGTCGCACAGCAGGTTGGCCTGCGCCACCGCTTCGATGTCGTCTATTCCCAGATTGGAACCCATCAGGCCAATGGTCTCATATTCCGGGCCTTCGACATAACTGTTGTATTTCTTGCTGCGGCTGTACTTTCCACACGGCGAAGGGCAGCCAAAGCAGCCCTTGTCGGTGATGACGATCTTTTCGCGCATCACAGGAGCATAGAGGTTCTTGCCGCCTTCAAAGGAACCGGCGCTGAAGTTGCGGGTGGGCAACGCGCCGACCTCGTCGCACCAAGAGACAACAATGGTTGTCCCGTAACGCGTCCAGTCCTTCAAGCCTTCAGCATCCTTGCAGGCCTTGTAGAGCGCCATACCCGCCTTGCGGTAGGCATCCTTGTCCGCCACCGGAATTGACTTCGTCCCATGGAGAACAATCGCTTTGACCTTCTTGGAGCCCATCACCGCACCCACTCCGCCGCGTCCGGCCTGGCGGCCATAATCATGGTTGACGCAGGCGTACGAGACCAGGTTCTCGCCGCCGGGACCGATGACCGCAATCTGGTACTCCTCGCCAAGTTTTTCCTTGAACTGCTTCTCTACAATGAATGTATTTTTACCCCACAGGTCGGAGGCATCGCGCAGTTCGATCTTATCGTTGTCAATGAAAAGATAAACGGGCTTCGGGCTGATGCCTTCCAAGATGATGCTGTCCAGCCCGGCATAACGCATCTCTGCCGTAAAGTGACCTCCCATTGAGGCACTGGCATAGCCTCCGGTCAGCGGGGCTTTCGTCGTCCAGTCACATTTTCCACCGCCGGGAATCAGCATACCCGAGATCGGTCCACTGGAAATGATAAGTTTATTCTCCGGCCCCAGCGGGTCGGCACCTTTGGGGACTTCCTTGAGCAGAAAATAGATCCCGAAGCCGCGTCCGCCGATAAAATCACGGGCCACATCCGGAGGGGTCGGTTCTTTTGTGACTGTACCGTTCGTTAGGTTAACACGCAGAATTCTTCCAGCATAGCCATTCATATCCACCTCCTTATGCCGCCACAGCTTCTATTTCGGCGATCCAGAGGGCACTGGTACCGCAAACGGCAACACAATCGCCGCACAGGTCACATTTCCAGGCGGTATTTGCCAGCTCCGCGCGGAGAAACATCACTCCTTCCGGGCACTCCGGGACGCAGGCCTCGCACAGGTTGCACTCGTCAAAGTCCACATAATAAGCGCCCTGTTCATCCTGCTTGATAGCTTCAGTCGGGCAGACCTTGGCGCAGTCACCGCACTGCGTACAGACCTTCACAGTATAAACACCCGGTGCCGGGAAATGAGGTTCGATGACAAGCGCTGACTTCTTGGGATTGTTCTCGCCAAATAGATTAAGAGAACAGGCTACCCGGCAGGCGTTGCATCCAGAACACTTGGAATTATCCACGTACAACCGCATAAGGAACTCCTTTCAATTATTTTGTTCTACTGCTTCTTGAATAAATATACGAACTTTCCTGAATGGAAAGGCACGGAAATAACAGGTTTACGGTTCAGTTATTTACGCAGTACTCTATAATTATATAGTTTAATGACCATCCCCGGTAATAGAAAGAGACATCTTTCCTCTTTTCTCATGCAGGCCGTCCTATTTTATACCTCTTCCTGGAGAGAATCATCTATAATAAGGGGGTATGAACAAGAGCATTCTTCCACGGGTTGGAACGTTTTTTATCCTGCTTGGATGCGGGCTACTGATCCTCTTTTTCGGGTCGGCATTAGCCAAGGCACTCAGCCTCCGCTATCTCCTCTTCGCGGCAGCCGCCCTGTTTCTCGGATTCTTGTTCCGCAGTACCGCGCCGCGCCCGGAACCCACGCGGTTCTCAGGCATCCGCAAGGCTAGGCAGCGCTCCCGCCAGCACCGTGAAGAAAAACAAACACAGGAAGCCCAGAAAAAATGACCAAACTCATCCCTCTCTCAGAAGCCGTTTCCCAATTTGTATTCGACGGGGACACCGTCTACGCCGCCGGGTTTACCCACCTGATCCCCTTTGCCGCCGGGCACGAGATCATCCGCCAGCGCAGGCGGAACCTGACACTTGCCCGCGCCACCCCGGACCTGATCTACGACCAGATGGTGGCTGCCGGATGCGCCCGTAAGGTGATCTTTTCCTACATGGGAAATCCGGGTGTTGGGTCCCTGCGTATTATACGTACCGAACTCGAAGCCGGACGTCTGGAATGGGAGGAATACTCCCATTTCGGGATGATCTCCCGCCTGCAGGCCGGGGCAGCTGGTCTCCCCTTTATGCCCATGAACCAGACCGGATCGGTGGATTTGGAACGCGCCAACCCGTTGATCAAGCGCGTCACTGACCCATATTCAGGCCGCGACGTGATCGTCGTCCCGGCGCTGAACCCGGAAGTTGCCATCGTGCACGTCCAGCGTGCTGACAAGGATGGGAACGCCCATCTGTGGGGCATTGTCGGCGAGCAGAAGGAGGTGGCCTTTGCATCGAAAAGGGTCATCCTGACCGCCGAGGAAATCGTGGATGAAGCAGTTATCCGGTCCGACCCGAACCGGACGCTCATCCCCGGTTTCATCGTCAGCGCGGTATGTCATGTTCCCGGCGCAGCGCACCCGTCTTATGCCCAGGGCTATTATGACCGCGATAATGATTTTTACCTGAAATGGGACAAGATCAGCGAGAAAGCCGAAACGGTCAAGGCATATCTGGATGAATGGGTGTATGGCGTGAAAGACCGGCAGGAATACTGGCAGAAACTCGGCGCAGAAGCACATGAACGCTTGAAGGTCAAGGCGCGGTACAGCGAGAAGGTCAATTACGGAAGTTATTAGTTGACAGGGATCAATGAGCATACCTTACTTTTCCCTCGGCGAGTCCGGCTTGCCACTGCACTTCCTACACGCCAACGGGTATCCGCCGGAATGTTACCGTCCCCTGATCACCAGGCTTGCCGAGCATTACCAGGTTTTTTCCATGCGCCAGCGCCCTCTCTGGCCGGATTCCAGGCCGGAAGAAATTGAGGACTGGAATCCGCTGACGGATGACTTCCTGCGCTTTCTGGACGAGCGTCAAACCGGAGCTTCGATTGGCGTGGGCCACTCGGTCGGAGGGATCGTCGCGCTGCGGGCCGCACTGCGCCAGCCGGAACGCTTTCGGGCGCTAATCTTGATTGACCCCGTGCTCTTCCCGCCATTCGTCATCCGCACCTGGCATGTAATTCGCGTCTTGGGATTAGGCTACCCGTTGCATCCCCTCGTCCTGGCAGCCAGGAACCGCCGGCACCAGTTTGACGATTTGGAAAGGCTTTTCAAAGGTTACCGGCCCAAACCGGTTTTCAGGTATATGGATGACACAGCCCTGCGCGCCTACGTTGAGGGGATAGCCTGCCCGGAAGAACACGGATATAAGTTATGCTACAGTGCCAATTGGGAAATGCGCATTTACGTTACCAGCATGTGGCACGACATGGACCTCTGGCACGGTCTGCCAGACCTGAATATCCCGCTTCTGATCATTCGCGGAGCAGAAACAGATACCTTCTGGGCCTCCACTGGTCGCCGCGTGTTACAGATAGTCCCCACGGCCCAGGTAGTGACCGTGCCACAAGCCACCCACCTCGTCCCGCTCGAACGCCCGGACGAGGTTTACAGGGCGATACAGGAATTTTTACAGGAGAAACTATGACCGAACTGACCTCGGCTGAACTCATGATCGTCAACGCTGCCCGAATGCTCAAAGATGGTGACGTGGTCTTCGTGGGCGTGGGACAGCCAAATCTGGCCTGCAACCTCGCCAAGCGGACGCACGCCCCGAACCTGGCCATGATCTATGAAGCAGGTGTGATTGGAGCCGAACCAACCCGCCTGCCGCTCTCCATCGGCGACCCGACGCTGGTCAGCGGGGCATTGTCGGTTGTCAGCATGTACGATATTTTCACCAACTACCTGCAAAGAGGCAACGTGGACGTGGGTTTCCTGGGCGGAGCGCAGATTGACAAGTACGGTAATATCAACGCCACTTTCATCGGGAGTGACTACGCCCATCCTAAAGTACGGCTGCCCGGTTCAGGCGGCGCGCAGGAAATTGCCGCCTGGGCCAACCGATGCTACATTCTGACCCCTCACCAGAAACGCCGCTTCCCTGAAAAGGTGGACTTCATCACCTCCGCCGGTTACCTGGACGGAAAAGGCGGGCGTGAGAAAGCCGGGCTGCGCGGCAAAGGTCCCATTGGCGTGGTGACGGACATCGGTTTCATGGAGCCCGACGAGACCGGTGAACTGGTTCTGACGGCCCTGCATCCCGGCAAGACAGCCGAGGAGGCCGTCAACAACACCGGCTGGGCGCTTAAGGTGGCCGCTCAACTCCGCACCACGGAGCCGGTCACGGAAAAAGAACTCAGGATATTGCGTGAGGAATTGGATCCAGCTGGGATTTATTTAAAGGGTGGATAAGAAAAGGGGACTGCCAGAAAAGAGTGAGAAAATAGTACTCGCTCTTTTTTTATGTTTCCAGGTTACTTCTACAACCATTCTTACCTTTCGTCGTATGTAGAGGTAATCATCTCGTTTGGAGAGCACCCTATGACTTCTACTACTCACAACCCCCTCCGCAGGTCCCAGCATAACCGTCTCGTGGCGGGCGTCTGCGGCGGCTTGGCGGAATTCTTCGGTGTCAGTGCATTCTGGTTCCGGCTGGCTTTTCTTATAGCCCTAATACCCGGCGGTGTCCCCGGCTTACTCGTCTACCTGCTTTTTTGGTTAATGATCCCAAAAGCAAACGACTGACGTACAGCCTCGGTAAATAGCCCAAACAGGGGATAAAAGAACCATTCTAATTTCTTCTTTGCAGACTATAATTCCGGCTATATGTCCAAGATTCAAGTCGTCTTCTTCGACCTGGGCTCCACCCTTGTTTATTCAAAAGACCCCTGGCCGCTCTTTTATGAGCAGGCGGATCAGGCGCTGGTTGAAATGCTATACCGCGCCGGTGTCGATATCGACCCGGCCTCCTTCTACACCGAGTTCGGCGGTTTCATCCGCTCCTATTATGACAAATCTGTTGAAGACAACCTCGAGCAAACAACTTTCACCGTTCTACGCGACATGTTGTCCCGGAAAGGTTTCAGGAGCGTCCCAGAGCCAATCCTGCGTGATGCACTGGAGTCAATGTATGCCGTGACCCAGAAGAATTGGTATCTTGAAGAAGATGCCATTTCAACCCTCGAAACACTCAAATCCCGCAGCTACCGCATGGGTTTAATCTCCAACACCTCGGATGACAAGAATGTTCAAGGAATTGTTGATCGCTGGGGGCTGCGTCCGTTCTTCGAGACCATCATCACCTCCGCGGCGTTGGGAATCCGCAAACCAGACGCGCGCATCTTCCAGGCCGCGCTGGATTGTTTCCGGGTTCAGCCCGAAGCGGCGGCGATGGTTGGCGATATGCTGGATGCGGACGTGCTGGGCGCCAACCAGTCAGGCATCTATAGCATCTGGATCACGCGCCGGATCCATGTCCCGGAAGAAGGGGAACTGATGATCCAGCCGCAGGCGGTCATCACAGCCCTCGACCAAATCCCAGACCTGCTTGTCGAAGTCGAAAACGACCGCCTCAAAGGGTTTGACTGAGGCACGTTTCACTGAGATCGAGGAAAAGCCAAAGGGCTGGAAGCATGCACAAGAATATTCGGGCTGCCGGAGGGCAGCCCTGAATTAATATCATTGGTTGCTTTACTCAAAAATACCGAAAATCGCACACTCCCACACATGCCATGCCAGAATATATTGTTTATAAATAGTTTATCTTGATATAATTCCATAATAATTTTTGAAAAAATTGCGAAAGGAAACCAGCATGCCCAGCAAAGTTTACTTCGGTACTGCCCGCCAATCCCACCTGGAAGCAAAGGAGACCTTACCGGCAAAGCTCGAATTGATCCTCGAAAAACTTCAGATTCGCGAGCGCGTGAAAGACGAGATGGTGGTCATCAAAATGCACACCGGCAACAACATCGGCTATTCGACCATCCACCCGGTCTTCGTGCGGCGCGTCGTTCAGGCTGTCAAGGACGGCGGCGGCAAACCCTTCATCGCCGATGTGAACTGGGACGTAACCGGTGCCGAGACACGCGGCTATACCCAGGAGACCATTGGCTGCCCGATCTACCCCGCCGCTGGCCTGGATGAAAAATACTTTTATGAGTATGAAAAGCCTTTCAAAAGCATCCAAAAATGGAAACTGGCCGGGATGATCCATGACGCCACATTTCTCATTAATTTTTCCCACGTCAAGGGGCATCCATCCTGCGGGTTTGGCGCGGCCTTCAAGAATCTGGCGCTGGGCTGCATGGCTGGTGAAACCCGCGGCGACATGCATCGGGCCACGCACTTCGATCAGTATTGGTTCCCCGATAAATGCTCCGACCCGGAGATAATGAACAAGATTGCTGCATCCTGCCCGTTTGAAGCCATCGTGGTGGACAAGGAACACCCCGACCACATGCACCTGCATATGGAACAATGCAACCAGTGTGGACGCTGTCTCAAGGTGGCTCCGCCTGGAAGCCTGAAGATCGACGCAGCCAACTTCAACACATTCCAGGAAGCATGCGCCATTTCGACCAGCATAACGCTTTCCACTTTCGATCCAAAGAAGGTCACCCATCTCTCCCTGGCCACCCAAATGACACCGGTCTGCGACTGCTTTGGTTTCACCTCCATGCCTATCCTGCCCGATGTGGGCATCTTCGGGTCCGACGATATCATTGCCATCGAACGCGCCGTTCTGGATGCTACAGCCGATTTGAAGCTCATCGAGGAGAACCTGCCGCTGGTGATGGAAGTCCACACCCGAACAGGCCACCCCTTCCAGCAGATACACGGTCCGCTCAAGAATCCATATCTGGTCACCGAATACGCAGAAAAACTTGGACTTGGCAGCCGCGATTACGAACTTGTGGATGTCCTCCCACTTGAAAAGGTCGAGCGCGCAGCCCCCGTTTATATACCGTCAAAGTAAAATCGCAAGGACAACCCCGTATCTGAGATACGGGGCTGTTTGGTTTATAATCATCTCCATGACCGACCTGTTAGACCACGCCATGCAGCAACGCATGAAGAATGAAGCCCCGCTGGCCGCCCGCATGCGCCCGCGCACCCTTGACGAGTACGTCGGTCAGGAACATATCGTCGGCCCGGGCAAACTTCTGCGGCGTGCCATCGAAGCGGACCGGCTTTTCTCGTCCATCATCCTGTGGGGGCCGCCCGGCACCGGCAAAACCACCCTAGCCCAGGTTATCGCCAATCGCACCGAGTCTCATTTCGAAACACTCTCCGCTGTGCTGGCTGGTAAGGCAGAACTCAAGGAAGTAATAGACGCTGCCCAGGAACGCCGGCGCCTGCATCAGAAGAAGACCACTCTCTTTGTAGACGAAGTCCATCGCTGGAATAAAGCCCAGCAGGATGCCCTCCTGCCACACGTTGAGAACGGCACCATCCTGCTCATCGGCGCCACCACCGAAAACCCCTATTTTGAAGTCATTGGCGCGCTGGTCTCCCGCAGCCGCGTCTTCCAACTGCTTCCGTTGACCGGCGAACAGACCGGTAAAATCCTGGACAAGGCTCTCACCGACACGGAGCGCGGTTATGGCAACCGCCGCGTCGTCCTGGACCCAGAAGCCCGCACCCATTTAATTGACGTTTCCGGAGGCGATGCGCGTAATGCGTTAAACGCCCTCGAATTGGCAGTTGAATCCACCCCCCCAAATACTGACAGCGTCATCCTTATCACCCTGGACGTTGCCCAGGAATCCATCCAGCGCCGCGCTGTGCTTTATGATAAAGACGGCGATGCGCACTACGATACCATTTCCGCCTTCATCAAATCCGTCCGCGGCTCTGACCCGGACGCAGCCCTGTACTGGCTGGCAAAAATGCTTTACGCCGGGGAAGACCCGCGCTTCATCCTCCGCCGCCTCATTATCCTGGCAGGAGAAGACATTGGCCTGGCCGATCCGATGGGATTGGTCGTCGCCGCCTCCGCCATGCAAGCCTTTACTTTTATCGGCCTGCCTGAGGGTGTTTATCCCATCGTTGAAGCGACGCTTTATCTGGCGACTGCTCCCAAGTCCAACACAGCCACCTCTTATTTCAAAGCCTTCGAGCGCATCGAGCAGGAAGGTGTGGGTGACGTGCCTGTTCATCTGAAAGACAACAACCGGGACGCGGTCGCACTGGGGCATGGCAAGGGATATGTCTATCCTCACATGTCCGAAGACCACTTCACTCCCCAGCAATACCTGCCCAAAGAACTGCTCGGCACCTATTTTTACAAGCCCTCCGGCGAAGGCAACGAAACCGCCGTCGCGGAGCGGCTGGCCCGCTGGCGCGAGGCCCAGCGCAAGGCGCTTGGCATCACCCGCCTCGAAGAAATCCCCGACCTGACCCAGGAACAGATCGACGAGATGAAGCGCAAGATAAAATAGAAAAATCGGTGAGCTTACTGCTCACCGATTTTTTGTCCCATACAAAGCCTTCTTTCCATCAGGCATTGTCGGCCTGCATAACCGGGTTGGCTGCGGGCTGTCTTTCATTTCCGAAAAACCAGCCCAGAATCCCCCCAGCGAATGCCCCCATGATACTCCAAGTTATGTACGATGGTTCAAAGCCCAGGTACACCCTGCTGCTCAGGCCCGAGGTAATGAAATATCCCACTAAGATGCCAATTGCATTGGCAACCAGACCAATCAAAGCAAATTTTTTGCAAGCTTTCCAGCTGCCAAAAGCCCAGCCCAATCCGGCACCATAGAACAAGCCATAGATGCACATGACCAATACCAGGCAGATCATAAAGATAATGTTGTATTCCCTCGGCAAGGCTTCAAATCTGCGGAGAATTGCAGAGTTGGCCATTCGGACGGGCAGTGTAACCAAGTAGCCAAGCATGCCCCCCGCCGCCGTCCACAGCCCGATCCGCAGGAAAGCACGGCGCCCGACACCCGCCGCAATTCCCAGCATCAGGCCGCATAAAACGACAGGTAGGGAATAGACTATCAAATACAGCAGCAATATTTCCCAGGGTTGAAGGAGGCGGTCTATTATCTGCATATATTGACCTTCCAGGTTAATCAATACCCAGCCCACCATCATGCCCAATGCCGCCATCAACACAACTCTGGACTGGCCGACTTCAAATGATATGGTTTTCATGACATTCCCCTTTCGCAAGTTAGACAGGTGTTCAACAACCAGGTTGACTGGCAGGTCAAACAGTTCGAAAAAACACGCACGTATGACCAAAGCTGCGCCGGTCTTCGACGCCTCTTCGAGGCTGACAGTGAATACATCTTCCATTTCCTCCTTAAACTCGTTCTGGAAATCCCGCGGAAAAAGACGCAGCAACATGCTATAAATCTTCGAAACGCCCTGGATCAAGGCCATCATTTTTCCTCCCCCACCGTCCGGGTCTGGACAAGCGCCAGCAAGGTCCGCAGCCGTTTCTTTTCCGCTCCGATGATGAACTCGCCGCGCTCTGTCAGGGTGTAGACCTTGCGCGGACGACCGGCGTCGTCCGGTTCGAGATCCTCACCCACCCGCTCGATCCAGCCATCCTCCAGCAAGCGTTTGAGGGTGGTATACAGCGTGCTGACACTCAGAATGACGCGGTTCTTACTCAAGGCCTTTACTTCCTTGGCAATGGCATAACCATGCAGGGGGCCATGTGCAAGACTGACGAGGATATAGAACGTTGTCTCCGATACAGGGGGAATATCGCTAGAATTCGTAGTATCCATTCCGGGTCTCCAATACATCATCTAATGATATATCAATACATGATATATTACAGCATCTTTAGCCAAAAGTCAAGTATCTGATTGACAAATCCTGGATGATTGAGAACAATTTCAGCCTATGACCATGCTGCTCCTCATCCGCCACGGAGAAAACGACTACCAAAAAAACGGAATCCTGATCGGCAACATGACCGGCGTCCATCTTAACAAACACGGGAAAGATAAGTAAGTTAAAAGTCCGCTGGGGTATAATTCAGGCAATGGAGCCTCGTCCCAATTCTTCCTTCCGTCCCTATATCGCCTCGACCATCAGCCTCTTTATCATCGGTTGGGGTGGCGCGGCGTTGGCTGTCTTAATGCTCACTCCCACCGTTTGGGCACGCTGGTTACTCTTTTTCGGCGGTTCCCTTGGCCTCACCAGCCTGGCTCTGCCCGTAACCTGGTTCCTGAACCTGCGTTTTCCATCTGAGCCGCCCGTCGGGCCCGCTGTCATTGTACGGCAGGCCATCTGGGTCGGTGTTTACGGGGCCTTGCTGACCTGGCTCCAGCAGGAGCGCCTGGTTACATTGTGGACTGGTCTCGGTCTGGCGGCTGGCCTGGTTGCCATCGAATACCTCGTCCGCATGAGAGAAAATGCCCGCTGGCAGCCCACGCCTCGTTCGCCATCCGGCAGTGAACATCCTCCCGTAGAACAACCTCCGGTAGAAAGTAACCAATCGAAAGAATGAACCTGCGCGGACTTCCCTCGGTTGAACAACTACTCCAAACCCAATTGGCAGCTGAACTCATCGCGAGTTATGGCCGCCCGTTAACGTTACAGGCCATCCGCAGCACCTTGGACGAGGTGCGAAAGCGTGTTTCGAAGAGCGGCGAGGCCACCCTTCCTGACCGGGAAATCCTCCTTACGCAAGCGGCTTCCATGTTGCACATATGGACAGCCCCAACGCTGCTACCCGTTATCAACGCCAGCGGTGTCATCCTGCACACGAACCTGGGCCGCGCTCCGCTTTCAACTGCTGCCATCTTATCCATGGAGGCCGTCTCGCGCGGCTACTCGAATCTTGAATTCAATCTGGAAACTGGCAAGCGCGGCAACCGTCTGATCCACGCCGAGACACTCCTCCAGCGGCTGACCGGCGCGGAAGCTGCGGTGGTGGTCAATAATAATGCTGCAGCCGTTTTGCTGGTCTTATCTGCCCTTGCAAATAGGAAACGCGTAATCGTTTCGCGTTCGCAATTGGTCGAAATCGGCGGTGGGTTTCGCATCCCTAATGTGATGAGGCAGTCGGGAGCGAAACTGGTCGAAGTCGGCACCACCAACCGCGTTCACCTTTCAGATTACGAAGAAGCCCTGGGAGAACCTACCGCGCTGGTAATGCATGCTCACCACTCGAATTTTAAAATGATCGGCTTTACTGAAGAGCCTGAGCGAAAGGAAATCGCGGACCTCGCCCACCAATTCGGAGTTTTATTTGCAGACGATCTCGGGTCCGGTACGCTTCTGGCAACCGAACGCTACGGGCTGGCTCATGAGCCGACAGTTCAAGAATCGCTCGCAGCCGGTGCAGATATAGTCTGTTTCTCCGGAGACAAGCTGCTCGGCGGCCCGCAGGCAGGCATCCTGATCGGCAAGGCCGACCTGCTGGCAAGGATTAAGAAGCACCCGCTGGCGCGGGCCGTGCGTGCTGATAAACTCTGCCTGGCCGCACTGACGGCTACCCTGCTACACTATCTCAAAGACGAGGCCGAGCGGGAGATCCCCATCTGGCGCATGATTTCAGCGGTGCCAAAGCAGGTGAAGGTTCGTGCCGAACACTGGGCTGCCAAACTTGGGCAGGGCGAGGTACTGGCAAGCGAATCCACTGTCGGCGGTGGGAGCCTGCCCGGCGAGTCCCTGCCGACCTGGGTCCTGGCATTGACCGTCGAAAGTTCCGACAAGTTCCTGGAAAAACTGCGCCAGGAACAGCCACCGGTCATTGCCCGCACCGAAAATGACCGCATCCTGCTCGACCCGCGCACCGTCCTGCCCGAGCAGGAAGGTGCATTGCTGGTCAATCTGGAAAATGTCATTAAATCTCAAAGGCGCAAGCGCTATCCTTGAGAAACCCTTACCATACTGGTAGAGAGGCCTATGACTTTACATACCGACTTTACGCGCGTCTTGAAAGAGAACAGCCGGACGTTTTTTATTCCGATTGCCCGCCTGCCTGCCAAGCTGCAAGAAACGGTTGCCTGTGCCTATCTTTGCATGCGGGCCATTGACGAGATCGAAGACCATCCTGGCCTGGAAGACACCACCAAAGCGGCTTTGTTGCACGGACTGGGTCCAATCCTGCAGGCGCATATAGGCGTGGGGAATGTGCATACCGGTCTTGCTGAATTGGATTTCTTTTTCGCACCGTATCGTTCCATCCTCCCAGAAGTCACCTTGCGGATTGGGGACTGGCTTTTGAGTGCGCCCAGCGAGATTGCCCCCCGCGTCTGGGACGCGACGATTGCGATGGCAGAACGCATGGCCTATTGGGCAGATAACCACTGGCAGATTGAAACTGAAACCGACCTGGACGGGTACACATTCAGCGTGGCAGGCGCGGTTGGTTTGCTGATTTGCGACATCTGGGGCTGGTTCGATGGAACAGCGATTGACCGTATGTGCGCGGTCCAATTCGGGCGCGGCCTGCAGGCGGTCAACATCCTACGCAATCGCAAAGAAGATTCCGACCGCGGCGTGAATTTCTTCCCGACCGGCTGGACAGATAAGCATATGTTCACGTACGCCAGGAAGAACCTTGACCTCGCCAAAGCGGGTGTCGGGTCCATGCCTAAAAGTTCCTTCAAGTATTTTGTAGAAATCCCCTTGCTCCTGGCAGAGGCCACCCTGAATGCCATCGAAAACGGGGTGGGAAAACTTTCACGCGAGCAGGTCTTGCAAATCGTGGGACAGACTACTTAAAAGCGAAGATCCCAAAAAGGCGCAGGATTCGAGAAAAGAATACATCGGATGACAGTGGAAATCATTAAGTCTCGGATTCCATCCATAATGAAGAAACGCACAGCCAAAATTCCATGGGTTATCCTGGCTCTGATGGCAGCCGGCGTCATCCTGCGCATCGCGCATCTCTTCTCCATCCCCTTTGATGCTCCGTTCCATCTGGGTGGTCTATTCTACGAATTTTCCCGCCAGATCATCCAGACTCATTTTGCCCTGCCTGAAACCATCCCATATTACTCGCTTGGAGGCATCCCTTTCGCTTACCCACCGCTCAGTTTCTACATCCAAGCGATTGTACTGAAGTTGTTCTCTCCACCGCTTTTCGTAACCGTCAATCTCCTACCCCCTCTGATCGACGTGTTTACTTTACCGGCTTTCTACTGGATGATCAAGGCGCAGACCGATGACAAGCGCCTGATGGCCGCGGCTCTGTTCGCCTTTGCTTTAATGCCGAGTGCCTTCGTCAACCAGATCGAAGGAGCCGGACTAGCCGAGGCCTGCGGGACCGTGGTACTACTCCTCTACCTGGGCTGGTTGTTCCGCTTCGAAAAGAACCCCCGCCCTATTCCCGCCCTGTGGGCCGGACTCTTTCTAGGGCTTTGTGTCCTCTCCAGTCCTGGCAGTGCCTATGGCAGCGTGATCATCTCTGTTCTTTTCTTCTTGAAATTCCTCGTCCAAGACCTGAAAAGTCATTCATTCAAAAGTTCCGCCTGGCTGCTGCTGACCGGGCTGACCGGTCTGCTTGTCTCTGCACCCTACTGGCTGATGGTTTTCCGGCACAACGAAGTAGGTGGCTTCGCGACCACCTTTCTATCACAGCAAAACGCCTCTGCGTTGATCAACCAGATCAGATACATGATCACCTTCAAACCTGCGGATATGATCACTTTCATGGGTGACGAAGGCGTCTATGGCTTCCTCTTTGACTGGCTAGTCTTCGCCGGGCTGATCTGGGCCATGTTGAACAAACAGGTCTTCCAAATAGTGATCTTTTTTTCCGTCTGGCTGATCCCGCGCGTAGGATGCTGGCTGGTTGCCATTCCAGCCGCCTGGCTGGCAGCCTCAGCTATTGTCCATCTGGTCTGGCCGTTGCTTATAGAGGCTTTCTCGACCAGCGACGCAAATAAAAGACCGCCGCTGGCTCCCGGGGTGCTGGCATTGATCCTGGTGCTGCTGAGCGTGGCCGGTGGCGTGTTTACACTCCACAGCCTGCTGAATCAGCCGGAATTGTTGATCAGCGCCGCGACTGCTGAGACTCTGCAACAGGAAAGGCAAATAATTCCCGCTGACGCACATGTACTGATCGTCGGAAACGGCGCCCTGCGTGAGTGGGCACCGGCATTGTTGGAACGTGAAGTGTTGAATTGCGAGTTCGGGCTGGAATGGCAGCCGGAGGAGTTACAACAGGCCTATCTCATCAACGATGCACTCGATGCGAACAACCTCACAACTGCGATGGCAGTTGTCCGGGGCTACAGCGGGGATACCCGCCTCTGGCTGATAGGAGTTCCAGACCAGGTTGCAAAACTCTCCGAGGATGCTAGCCCGACGCTTGAAATCTCCATCCAGGACCAGACGCCAGACCTTGTTTTCGCAATCATTCAAACGAAGTAGCAACCCTGGAAAGACCGACTTTCAAGGAGCAATCTATCATGAAATCCGACCTTGATACCCTCATGCAAACGAAGGAACTCGACGCGATCCTCGTTATCGGCAATGCCACCCACAACCCACCCATGTATTACCTGACCGGCGGCGGGCATGTTACCGGAGCGACACTCATCAAGAAGCGCGGCAGCGAACCTGTGCTCTATTGTAATGATATGGAGCGTGAAGAAGCCGCCAAATCAGGTTTAAAGGTAATCCCCTACAGTACATACAATTACGACTCCTTTCTAAAGGAAGCTCAAGGTGACCCGGCGCTGGCTTCGGCGATCCGGTATAAATGCATGTTCACCGATCAGGGTGTGCACGGAAAGGTAGGCATCTATGGCAATACAGATATAGGTTCGGCCTTCGCCATCTTTGCCCATTTGCAAGAACTCATGCCGGATTTCGAACTGGTAGGCGAAACGCGTGACAACTCTCTTTTCATGTACACCATGGAGACAAAAGATGAGACTGAAGTGGCCCGCATCCGCAGGGTGGGCAAAATCACCACCACGGTCGTGGGGCGCGTCGCCGAGTATCTAACCAGCTGCGAGGTCCGGAAAGACGAAGTCCTGTTGAAGGAAGATGGTGCCCCATTGACCATCGCAGAAGTCAAATCGCGGATCAATCTGTGGCTGGCCGAACTAGGTACTGAGAACCCCGAAGGGACGATTTTTGCCATCGGGCGGGATGCGGGCATCCCCCATTCCACTGGTACGCTCACAGACCTGCTGCGGCTGGGTCAGACCATCGTCTTCGATATCTACCCATGCGAGGCGGGTGGCGGCTATTTTTACGATTTCACCCGCACCTGGAGCCTGGGTTACGCAACCCCCGAGGCGCAGAAACTCTATGACGAGGTTAAAGCCGTTTTTGATAAAGTGCAGGAGGATCTCGATCTGAATGCCCCTTTCAAAGATTATCAGCGGCTGGTATGTAAAGAGTTCGAGAAGAACGGACACAAGACCCCGCTCAACACACAAGCACCGGTGGAAGGTTACGTCCACTCCTTGGGACATGGCGTCGGGTTGAACATTCACGAGCGGCCCTGGTCAGGGCTGACAGCCACAGACGATAACATCCTGAAACCCGGCGTGGTGATAACCAGCGAGCCAGGCCTGTACTATCCCGAAAAAGGAATGGGCGTACGCATCGAGGATACGGTTTGGGTCAGGCCGGATGGGACGATGGAAGTCTTGGCGGAGTATCCATATGATTTTGTGTTAAAAATGAAGAAGTGGAAGAAGTAAGGATACGTTACCGATAAAAAGTGGAACCAGCTCTGCCAAAGCGTTGACGTTCAGACAGATAACGCTATAATCACCCCAATGACCGCTCTTCCTCCCGCCCGTATCCTCGCCATCGAAACCTCCTGCGATGAGACCGCCGCGGCTGTTCTTGAAAACGGCCGCGCTCTGCTGGTTTCAACCGTCGCCTCGCAGATGGATATCCACGCCCGTTATGGCGGCGTCTACCCTGAAGTGGCTGCGCGCCAGCATGTACTGACCATCCTGCCGGTCATCGAACAGACGCTGGCCCAGGCTCACCTGGCATTGAGCGACATCAATGTCATCGCCGCCACGCGCGGCCCTGGTTTAGCCGGATCGCTGGTGGTCGGGCTGAATGCAGCCAAGGGTTTGGCTCTCGGGGCGGGTTTACCTCTGGTAGGCGTGAACCACCTGGAAGGCCATATCTACTCGGCCTGGGTATACGATTCGGGGGAAACGCCCGACCCGGAGCCGCAGTTCCCGCTGATGGCCCTGCTCGTCTCGGGTGGGCACACCGAACTAAACCTGATGGATGCCCACCTTTCGTACAAGCGGCTCGGCGCCACGCTCGACGATGCGGCCGGCGAAGCCTTCGATAAAGTTGCCCGCCTGCTGGGACTCCCCTACCCCGGCGGGCCGTCGCTCCAGACAGCCGCGGAAGAGGGCGACCCGACTGCCTTCAAATTTCCGCGCGCCTGGCTGGAAGGGACCTGGAATTTTTCCTTTTCCGGTCTTAAGACCGCAGTTCTCAAAGAATGCAAAAGTCTGGATGGCAGACCTCTGCCTGTGGCAGACCTGGCTGCCAGTTTCCAGGCGGCAGTTGTGGACGTGTTATTCAACAAAACACTGGATGCAGCGCGCGAGTTTAACGTCAAGCAAATCGTCGTGGGCGGCGGTGTCTCAGCCAACAAACCCCTTCGTGACGCCTTTCTGGCACAAAGGGAATTCCCGGTCAACATTCCACGCCTTTCGCTCTGTACCGATAACGCTGCCATGGTTGCTGCAGCGGGCTATTTCCGCTACGCTCTTGGTCATACCGATGGGCTGGAGATTGATATTCTCCCAACCTGGCCGCTCTCATAAGCAGAGGCGACCCAAAAGGGTCATCATTTTTTTCTAGAATGGCTGGACGCCATCCGGGATGGGACACTGATAAGGCGTCGCCTTGATCTTTCGCTCGAACTCATCCCTGGCTTCTTTCAGCCGCTCGGGATGGGTCATGAACTCCTGCGCCGCAAGGGCCATTACCTTCCCCGCATAGAGCATCCCTTTATGTCCGATGCTCATCCCTGACTGGGCCACGATCTGCCAGGAATGACTAGGTGTGTTCAGCGCCGCACAGGTGGTCTCAATCTGACCGGTGGGTATCACCCAACTGACATCTCCCACGTCCGTGGACCCCGGCGCGACAAAGTCCATTTGAACATTTGGCATTACCGGACTTAGCAGGACGGCATCCTGGGGAACGAGTGCCCTGGCTTCCTTGCCATACATCTTAATGAGCAGCCCGGTCATATCGCTCTGGGGGCAGGTCGTAGAGATCTGTCTGGCGAACTCGATCTCCTGCTGATCATATTCCGGCGGACCAACCTGAATCATCTTTTCGTAAAGCACGTCGGTGATCGTATCGTTCAACAATAGATTTGACATCCCTTTTTGAAAGATAAATTCCACTTCCGTACCAGTCATCAACGCGGCGCCTCTGGCGACATCCATGACACGTTGATAAATTTCATTCACTTGCTGGAGTAGCGGAGCACGAAGGATGTACTGCGATTCCGCCAGTGGAGGCACCACGTTCGCGGCAGAACCGCCTCCATTAGTGATTACATAATGAATCCTGGCATCCGGAATGAGATGCTCGCGCAGATAATTAGCCCCGACATTCATCAGTTCAACTGCATCCAGGGCACTGCGTCCATTGTAAGGGTCATACGCAGCATGGGCAGCCTTTCCATGGAAGCGGAAGTTGACTTTGATATTGGCAAGCACATTTACACCAACAATTCCATTGTACACGTCCGGGTGCCAGCACAGGCTGAGGTCAACATCCTTAAACGTCCCCGCTTTTACCATGAAGGTTTTCCCGGATCCGTTTTCTTCAGCGGGGCAACCATAATAGCGAACCGTACCTTTGGCATCTCCGAGACAGATGGCTTCTTTGACCGCCTGCGCGGCTGCGAGGCCAGCCACGCCCAGAAGGTTATGACCGCAGCCATGTCCATTCCCGCCCTCCTGACGGGGTTTCAGGTATGGGACAGCCTCCTGGCTCAATCCGGGAAGCGCATCGTATTCGCCCAGAATGGCAACAATGGGTTTCCCTGTGCCATAACTGGCGACGAATGCGGTCGGGATATTGGCGATCCCGCGCTGGACCTCGAACCCGCTCTCTTCCAGCACAGCCTCCAAGAGTCCGGAGGAACGCTGCTCGGTGAAACCAAGTTCGGCAAATTGCCAGACCTGGTCACTTAGTTCAATAAAACTTTTTTTATTGGCTTCTATCCACTCAGGAATATTCATTTATTGGCTCCTTGGCATGATTGACCTCCCCAACTATACACCAACTCGGAAGAAAAGCTTGTCGAAAACTGATGAATGCCAAATTAAACGCAAACCCCTGGGGGGACAGGCCCTAGTCCCGGCGGGGTTTGGTAAGGAGGAGAATTATTATTATTATATGCTTTGAGATAAGAACGAGATGAATAAAGGTTAAGGCGCAGATTAGAGAATAAAGGGCGGAAAACAATAAAATTGGAAAATGAAATTGGGGATCAAGGCTTTTGACCTGCCACCGCCAGGATTTCACTTCTTGGTATCGGCCCTGCGCGTAAAACCTGCAACTCTGCCCCGACACAATCCACCACGGTGGATGGAACTCCGCCTGGCGTCTTGCCACCGTCGAGGATCAGCGCAATCCGCCCGCCGAGTTGGGCAAAGACATCCTGCGCCGTACAGGGACTTGGCTGGTCGGAAAGGTTGGCCGAAGTAACCGCCATCGGCCCGGCCAGGCGCAGCAAGGCACGCGCCACCGGATGGTCCGGGATGCGCACACCGACCGTCGGAGTGGCAGAGACGGCCTCGGGCAGTCCCGGGTGTTTTGGTACCACCATGGTCAAAGGCCCGGGCCAGAAGCGGGCAGCCAGTTTCAGGGCAATTTCCGGGACTTCAGCAGAAACTTTCGCCAGATCGTCCGCATCCCCGATCAAGACCGGGATTGCTTTTTCCACCGGGCGACCTTTGGCCGCATAGATGCTCTCTACCGCCGCCCCGTTAAAGGCCAGCGCGCCCACACCATAGACCGTGTCGGTCGGAAAAGCCACCAGGCCGCCGAATTGCAGGATCTCGAGGGCACGCGGCAGGGCAAGGGGGTCTTGCACTGATAATATAACCGTGTTCATACCTGTACTTCCAGCAGCCGGTCGTGACCGGCAAGGTCCTTGTGCAGATGAATCCGGGCTTTCGTAAAAGCGTCAGACGCCAAAGAGTACACCGCTGGGCCTTCGGAGGCCTCTATTTCCATCAGCAGCAAACCTCCGGAGTCAAGCCGGTTGGGGGCTTTAGCAAGGATGCGGCGGATGAGCGCCAGCCCATCGGAGCCGCCATTTAGAGCCAGAGTCGGTTCGCGGCCATAAACAGGGATTTTGTGCAGGGTTTTGGTTGGAATATAAGGCGGGTTAGCAACAATCAGGGTGAAGGGATCAGAGATCAAAGGATTTGGAAACAGATCAGCCTCGAGAAAGGTGATACAGCCTGAGACATCCATCTTTTCGGCATTGCAGAGCGCCACTTTCAGGGCGGCGGGGGAAATGTCGGTGGCAGTGATGGATATCCCCGGCACGTTGACCGCCAAGGAGATGGCGATGCAACCTGAGCCAGTGCCCACATCCAATACTCTCAACTCTCGCCTCCCGGGTCCCAACTTCCTCAACCAGTTTATCGCCTGCTCAACCAGTAATTCGGTCTCCGGACGGGGGATGAGCACATCGGGTGTCACTTCAAACTCCAGGCCAAAGAATTCCCAAGTTCCCAGAATGTATGGAAGCGGTTCTCCCCCCTCCCTGCGGGCAACCAGCGCCTCCAAGGCGGCGAACCGGTTTCCGGTCAGAGGCGCTTCGGGATGAGCCAGCACCCAAGAACGTGGTCTGTCCAACAAGCGCGCCAACAGCACCTGGGCATCCAGGCCTGGTACATCACTGGTCTTCTCCAAACGGGAAATAAGCCCGTCGAGGGCTTCCCTGATGGTCTGCCCCCCGGCTTTATCGGTCACCATCCTCCACCCCGCTGGCAGACAGGCGGTCGGCCTCGTCACGGGAGGAGAGTTCCTCGATAAACTGGTCAATGCTCCCCTCCATTACAACCGGAAGATTGAAGATCGAAACGTTGATACGGTGATCGGTGACGCGGTTCTGCGGGTAATTATAGGTGCGGATCTTTTCGGACCGTTCACCGGTTCCCACCTGCGAGCGGCGATCGGCATCCTGTGTGGAGCGACGCTTTTCCTGCTCGATTTCGTACAGGCGGGCTCGTAGAATGGACATGGCGCGCAGTTTGTTCTGCAACTGCGAGCGTTCGTCCTGGACGGCAACCACCATACCAGTCGGCAGGTGGGTGATGCGGAT
>CAIQQN010000267.1 GCA_903873975.1 uncultured Anaerolineales bacterium | reverse complement strand
CCAAAAGCAGCGTAGGTCAGCCCAGCCACTGACGGACCAACCACAGTGGCAATGTTGAACATGGTTGAATTCAGGGCGATGGCATTAGTCATATCATCGCGGCTGACCAGTTCGGTCACGAAAGCAACGCGCGCCGGAGCGTCAAAAGCATTGGCCACTCCCAGCAGGAACGCTAGCACGATAATATGCCAGGGTTGAACCACATTTGTAAACGTCAACGCGGCCAGGACAAATGCCAGCACTAGCATGGCAGTCTGTGTAATAACCATCATGTTCCGGCGGGAGATGCGGTCAGCAACCACCCCACCAAACAGGGTAAACAGCCAGGCGGGCAGGCCGCCCACGAATCCCACCAAACCCAGGTAGGCAGGAGAACCGGTTAATTGGTATATCAAATATCCCTGAGCTGTGCTCTGCATCCAGGTACCCATCAAAGACACCATCTGACCGGAAAACCACAGCCTGTAGTTGTAGTGTTTCAGGGCTGAAAAAGTTTCTTGCAGACGTTGTTTTAGAATGGGTTTTACTAAACTTTCACTATCGCTCAATGGACGCCTTTCAACCAAAAAAGTCGCCGGTCGAACCGGCAAGAGTGAATTATACGCTTTTTGTCTTAAAACGAAATGAGCAGAGAATTATATCTGCTCATTATTATGCAACATAAACGGAATGTATTTAGCACTCACTATACCCGCAGGTATAACACTTGCGGCAGCCTTCTTCATTCACCATGGTTGCCTCGCCACACTCCGGACACAGGTCACCCATCTTCATAACAGGGACAGTGGATTCTACCTGGGGAAAAGGCTCTTTATCATTGGCAGGTTCAGGATCCACCTTCGCATCGGATTCCGTCACCTGATGCATTTTCCGGCCATTCAAATACTCATCCAGTACCTGCCCCACCCCGTCTGGTAGCGAGCGCACCCGGTTCGGACCGAAGCCCAGCGAGCGCCCGCCGCCGATACCGGAGAGCTGGCGAACCACCTCAGATAAGCGTTCACGCGGCGCAATCGGTGAGGCCAACCGCAGGATGTACGATATGAGCCTCCCGATGGCTTCTGAGACGGCAGCGGTCTCAGAACCGGCCTTGGCGGTGTTGATGAAGACTTCAAACGGCTGCTTGCCGCCGTTTTCGTTGACGGTGATGAAGGCTTTACCGAGCGGCGTTTCGACCCGGTAGGTACTCCCGGGGAGCAGGCTCGGGCGCGGTTTCTTGGACTCGTGCCAGGCGGCGAGTTGGGTGGCGATCTCCGTCTCAGAGACTGGTTTCCCACCACCGCCGTTATTGCCAAACGGCAGGATGACGGTCTCGGTGGGAACGACTGTACCCTGTTTCTTCTGCACGGTGGCCTTGGTCTCAAGCACTACCTTTTCGCGTGAGCCGGTCACGTAGACTGTGATGCCCTTGCAGCCCAGTTCCCAGGCCAGCAGGTAGGCCTCAGCCACGTCGTCCAGGGTGGCGTCTTCTGGAAAGTTGATCGTCTTGGAAAGGGAATTATCCACGAATGCCTGGAGGGCGGCCTGCATGTGGACATGTTCTTCCGCTGGAATGTCTCCCGCCACCACAAACACGTTCCTCAGCGTTTCCGGAACCTCGGGGGTATCCTGGCACGTGCCATGTTGCATCACCCGCGCGATGATTTCCTGGCGCGCTTCCCCGGCGATGCCGGCTTTTTCCAACGCCGATTCAAAGCGCGGGCTGGCATAGGTCAGTTGCAGGTCCTTGCCGTTATCGTTCACGTGGCGCACATACGCCAGGGCGAAGACCGGCTCGCAGCCATAGCCTTCGCATCCCGCCACTGTGGCAATCGTTCCTGTGGGAGCTACAGTGGTCTGGGCAGCATTGCGGATACCGTATTTTTGGATTCCACCCACGATTTCATCCCAATCCAATGCTGGCCTTCCCCATTCACCAGTGTAAGGCGTCAGTGGTCGGGGGGGCTGCCATTGCATATCCTCAAAGTCGTAGATGCTACCCTTGATGGCTGGGAACGCCCCGCGCTCGCGCGCCAGAGCCACGCTGGTGCGCACAGCCTGGTAACGGACGAATTCCATCACCTGCGCTCCGAACTCCTGTCCCTCCGGCGAACCGTAGCGCGCACCCACATTGTACATAACATCTGCCAGACCCATGATACCCAGCCCGATGCGTCGAGCGCGATGCGCAGCCTCTTTCAGCTGCGGCACCGCCGGGACGTAGGCATTGGCGTCCACCACATCATCCAGGAAGCGGGTGGCAGTTTCGACACTGCAGCGCAGACCTTCCCAATCCACCTGTCCATCCGCTCCACAATGTTCAGCCAGGTTGACCGAACCCAGGCAACAGTTTTCGTAAGGCCCCAGCCACTGTTCGCCACATGGATTGGTGGCCTCAAGCGGATACAAGTGCGGGACAGGGTTACTACGATTGGCCGCATCCAGGAATAATAGTCCCGGCTCTCCATTATGGTGTGCCTGGTTCACAATTTTGGCGAAAAGTTCACCTGCCCGTACTGTCTTGTAGGTGTGCAGGGGAATCCCCTTTGCCCTGGCCTGTTCCGGCGTACCACTGAAGCCGCGGTATTCCGGCGCGGTCACATCCGGGAATACCAGGTCCCAGTCGGCGTCGTCCTTCACGGCCCGCATGAACGCATCGGTGATACCGACCGAAATATTGAAGTTGGTGATCTGGTTCTCATCGGTCTTGCAGGTGACAAACTCTTCAATATCAGGATGGTCCACGCGCAGGACACCCATGTTAGCCCCCCGCCGCGTCCCACCCTGGGCGATCTCGCCAAAGGCATGGTCATAGACCCGCAGGAACCCCACCGGACCGGTGGCCTGTCCCGCCGATGATTTGACGAGTGCCCCCTTGGGCCGCAGACGCGAGAACGAGAAGCCGTTACCGCCGCCGGTCTGCTGGATGAGCGCTGCGTCCCGCAAGGATTGGAAGATACCCGCCGGGTCGCGGCCCATATCATCAGTGATCGGTAATACGAAACACGCGGCAAGCTGTCCCAGCGGCGTACCTGCACCGGTAAAAGTGGGAGAATTGGGGAAGAATTTCCTGGAGGTTAATAAAAAATAAAACTCGCGGGCGCGAACCATCACATCACCGCCATAGGATTCCTCAGCCTTTGCAATATGATAGGCGACCCGCCAGAACATCTCCTCGACGGTCTCCGCCGGATTCCCGTCATCGCCGCGGCGGACGTAGCGGCGCACCAGCACCTGACGGGCGTTCCCGGTCAACTCCACACCAGGGAGATCGATGGGAACCGGCGGGGTAGACAATGGTTTCTTATTCGAGACAATAGTCAACGTTGCCATGCTGGGTTTCTCCTCTGTAATTCTGATTCTTACATGCCGATAAAAGCCAAGACGCAGGAACAAAACACGCACCGTCCCGCCCCAGGTACGGGATATTTCGGTGCGTGATGAAATTTATGATTCTAACAAAAGGCGGTCAATCTCGTTGCGCAGGGCATGCAAATCGTCCAGCCGCAGATAAACAATAGCATAGCGGATGTAAGCTATCTGGTCCAACTCTTTCAATCCTTTGATGACCAGATCCCCAACCACGCGTGATGAGATCTCGGACTTGCCTTGGCGTTGAAGTGTCGCTTCCACCTGTCCCAGCAACCGCTCGATATCGGCCGCGGAGACAGGACGTTTGGCACACGCAATGCGGATACCGCGTTCCAATTTCCCCCTATCGAACTCTTCGCGAGTTCCATCCTGCTTAACGATCAAAGGCGTTGCCAGGATTGGGCGTTCATAACTGCTGAATCTTTGTCCACATTTCAGGCATTCCCGCCGCCGGCGGATGCCCCCGTGACTGTCGTGGGTGGTATCGATTACTTTCGAGTCGTCGTTCTGGCAGTATGGGCAACGCATGACCATCGCTCCGTGAAAATTAGAACAAATGTAGCCGCCATATCTGGTGGTTTGGAAAATAAAATCCCCTATATATGGGGCATTCTTTCCAATATTCTAACATAATTGCCTGACCTAAACAAGAGTACAGACGGGTGATTTACCTTAAAATTTTCCTTCCCGGGCAGTATAATCGACACATCCGCCCATTCAAGGATAAGGAATGAATACTAACACTATCATTCTATCGGTTATCATTCTATTCCCTGTCATCCTGACCGGCATCCTGATTACACGGCTGAACCGTAGCCAGTTGCGCCGTGTGCAAGAATTGCAGGAAAAAAACTTGGAATTTGAAAGTGGCATCCGCCGGTCAATAGAAGCCGGGGTAATTGTGATCAGCAAAAACGAGACAATCGCCCCAAACGCTGGCGGTTTCGCCAAGGTTGACCTACAGGTGGAGGTACAACTCCCCGGTAAAGCACCATACCAGGTTTCCACATGCTGGTTGGTTGAGGTGGACTCTCTGGACAAAGTATCGCCTGGCAAGAATGTGTCGGTTAGTGTGGATCTAAAAAAGCCACTGCGGGTGTTTCCAAATGTCCCCTGGGCAAAACCATGGATTTTTGGGAAATAATCCATGGCAATCGTCGAATTCCAACCACAGCCAGGCGAGAGCATTCTCCATCGTTCAACCCACAACCGCAAATGGTATGTTTTTGCTTGGAAGATCGGTAGCGGTGTTGTGGGCATCACCATTTTGACATTCATAATATATGCCTTGCTCGCAGGTTCAACGGAGAGTGCTTTCATTTCCTTCCTGCCAGCCTGGATAGCCAGCCTGTTGACCAAATTCCTATATCTGGGGCTGGTTCCCCTGGCTGCGATTGGCTGGGCGGCAGAAGATGTGGCTTGTACATTCATTGGCGAGTTCATCCTGACCGACCAGCGCATCTGGGTTCGCGGCTCGCCTTACGCCTGGAGTCAAAGTGCAACGCTACTCGATGATATCGTTTCACTAACGTGGCGACGGGATGCCATTTTTTTGAGGCAAAAGTCCACTCGGAAAATCCAAGTTCACATGTTCGCGGAAGGCAAATTGATCGTAAAGGCTTACGAGCAGATTATTGGAAAATCCAAAACGTCCTGATTTCATCAAACGCATAAAAGGCTCCCATCGAATAATGACGGCGGCTTATCCATCTTCACTTTTTATTTCTTTACTGTTTTTTCGCTTCCTGCCACAATGCTTCCATCTCGTCAATGGACATCTCTGACAGTTTTCTGCCCTGTTTATTCGCTCCCTGTTCCACATAAGCAAAACGCTTCTTGAAGCGCATATTCATCCCCCGTAAAGCAGACTCGGCATCCACTTTCTTCCAGCGGGCCAGGTTGACCAGCGCAAAAAACAAATCGCCTAATTCGGCAACCAGTTCCTCTCCGTTCGTAACCTCCCGAACCTCCTGGATCTCTTCGGAGATCTTATCCAGTACACCGCTTATTTCCTTCCAATCAAAACCGACGCGGGCGGCACGGTCTTGATATTCCTGTGCCTGCGAGAGCGCTGGCAGCGCCAGCGGGACACCGTCCAGCAGACCTTTTTCCGGTTCATAGCTTTTCGCGCGTTCGGCAGCCTTGAGTTTTTCCCAGTTCTTTAGAACGCCCTGAACGCCATCCAGCGTTACATCGCCAAAGACGTGGGGATGACGGCGGATAATCTTGTCGTAGATGCCCTTGAGCACATCCGCCATATTAAAATCGCCATCTTCACTGGCAATTTGAGCATTTAGAACGATTTGCAATAGCAGGTCGCCAAATTCCTCGGCCATCCCCGCTGGGTCACCAGAATCCATCGCGGCAAGCGCCTCGTAGGCTTCTCCCATCAAATGCGCACGGAGGCTTTCGTGGGTCTGCTCACGATCCCACGGACAACCATCCGGAGCGCGCAGGTGCGCTATGATTTCTTGAAAAGCCTCGAAGGAAGTCCCCTCGCCCAACGGTGGGATATAAAGCGCAGTCAACAAGCCAATGTGCTCGGAGCGGTCTATTTCATAGAGCAGGATATCCTCAATGATTTCATCTTTTGTTCCGGCCGCGTGGACAAGGCGCACCGGATGTTCATCAGGATAAACGGTATTGAGCGTCATTTTGACTTCGGCAGCGACCAGTCGCGAATAAACCTGGGCCACTAACACCGGCATGTCCGGTGGAAAAGCCGGGATATGCGCCTGGCTCAACTCTATCGCGTCCATCAAGATCAGGCGCGGATATGGGTCGAGGCCCAGGGCGGCAAATACCGGCTCAAGGAAAGTGAGTCCGCTTACGATCTTCAGCGGCAGGTTCAGGGTCCGTGCACGCCGCGCTATTTCGGGACAGGTAGCCTCGGCTACAAACGGGTCGCCCGGCACAGCATAGATCACACCCTGCGGCGATTTTCCCAGTTCGAGCACTTTTTCCACAATGGCAGAATATACATCCTCAAATGAATCGCCGTTTTCGTACAGTTCATCGAAGGAATGGATTGTGAGCGCGGGCGGAAGACCGGCAACAGAGGGGTGCTCCTTGGTACGCAGCCAGACTTGATCGGTAGAGGCAAGCACATCCCAGGCTTCGCGGGTCAGTTTGGTCGGGTCACCGGGGCCAAGGCCGAGTAAGGTAATTCCGGGCATACGAACTCCTTATAAGTAAAACGTAATGCGTGAACGCAGTGGATGACTGCGATACACGCATTACGTTGAACGTGTAAAAGTTTATGCGCGAGCGTATTAACGCTTGGTGTAAGTAGGGGCTTTGCGAGCACGTTTGAGGCCTGGCTTCTTGCGTTCCTTGACGCGTGCATCCCGCGTCAGGAAACCACCCTTGCGCATGGCCGAAACGTTCTCTGGATTCATCTTGACCAGAGCACGCGCCAGACCAAGTTGCACAGAATCGGTCTGACCGGTCACACCACCGCCAGTGACCATTACGGTGATATCGTAGGTTTTGGGTTCCTGACCGGCGGCCTTCATTGGGGCCAAAATGGCTTCAAGGTCGCCCAGACGGTTAAAGAAAGCCGGAGCGTCCTTGTCATTGACAATGAAGCGGCCTGAACCTGCCATAATACGCACACGCGCGATGCTTTGCTTGCGGCGTCCAATGCCTTCAAAATATTGCACAGACATATTCCTGCTCCTTTAGGCGACCAACTTCGGATTCTGAGCGCCGTGCGAATGTTCTGCACCGCCATAGATCTTGAGCCGGGTGATGAGATGGCGACCCATCTTGTTGTGCGGTAACATTCCCCACACTGCGGCACGGATGACTCGGTCGGGATGCGTGCTCAACTGGTCGCGCAGGGTGATGGTTTTCAAACCACCGGGATAGCCCGAATGATGGTGGTACATTTTCTCGGTTAATTTGGTATGGGTTTTGGTGCCAGTGACGGTAATATTTTGGGCATTGATAACAACCACAAAATCGCCCATTTCAACGCCGGGGGTAAAGCTTGGCTTGTGTTTGCCAAGCAGGAGCGCGGCGAGTTTGGTCGCCAAGCGACCCAGGGTTTCACCGTTGGCATCCACCAGCAACCATTGGCGGTCAATCTCAGCAGCCTTGGGATAGTAAGATTTGTACACTTTTGTCTCTCCAAACAATCAGACTAATTCAAACCAGATTATCATAACAGACTTCGACGAGCGCCAGACCACTTGCCGGGGCAAGACCTGCAGGGATTCGGCTTTGTGCTTCTTCCCGGAGCTCTCGGGCTGAAGCGGGGCTTTTTTCGAGAGCCCATTCCAGTGTTTCTGCCGGGAGCTTGGCCTGACCTACGGCCACCTGGGCATAGACCAGCCTGCGCACCATGCGGTACAGGAATGCATTGGCCTGGATGTCAAAGGTCCACTCATCGCCGTGGTTCTGCCACTCGGCAGACAAGACCGTTCGCATCGTGCTGCCTTCAGTCCGGGGTGGAGTACCGAAGGCAGCGAAATCGTGCGTACCAAGCCAAATAGAAGCGAGCGGCGTCAGGTCGGTCACAATTGGCCAGACGCGCCAAGCATAGCGTTCCCGTAACGGGTCCCGCACGCTGGTGCAAAAAAGTCGATAACGGTAGCGGCGGGAACTGGCATCAAAGCGCGGGTGGAATGCATCTGCTGCCACTTTGACTTCCCGCACAGCCATATCGAGCGGCAGATGGGCGTTCAGGGCCTTGTGCAGGTCAGCGAGTCCGTGACCCCAATCGAGGTCAAAGGCCGCAACCTGTCCGCTGGCATGGGTACCGGTGTCCGTACGCCCTGCCAGGGTGACCGTCTTCTCATCCCATCCGAGTTTGTGCAGGGCCTTTTCGAGCTCGCTCTGCACCGTACGGGAGGCCGCTTGCCGCTGGCTGCCTAGAAAGTGGGTACCGTCGTAAGCAAGGATAATCTGGTAACGAGCCATGCTAGGTGATCAGGTATCAGGTATCAGGGATTTTGCCTGGCCGCTTAATTACCTAATCCCTGATTATCTACTCTTCGACAAGTTCAAGCAAAGCCATCTCGGCTTTATCGCCAAAGCGAGGGCCAAGTCTGAGCACACGGGTATATCCACCATTGCGCTCGGCAAAGCGGGGAGCGATCTCATCGAACAGTTTCTTGACAATATCATTACTGTTACCGCCCAGCTTGGCAACAATAAGGCGGCGGGCTTCTACTTTTTCTTCATCGCTGGAATCCTTGACATTACGGGCAACCGTGATCATTTTCTCAGCTTCGCCACGAATCGCAGCCGCTTTGGTTACGGTGGTGCGAATACGCTCGTTTGCAAAGAATTGTTTGATCAGATTACGGCGCAAAGCGATACGCGCGCCTTTG
>CAIQQN010000266.1 GCA_903873975.1 uncultured Anaerolineales bacterium | reverse complement strand
ATGAAGCTGTCCACTGTCTCGCCGGAGCGATGGGAGACCATCGCGCCCCAGTTTGCCTTGTACGCCATTTCAATGGCGGCAATCGTCTCGCTCAGGGTGCCGATCTGGTTGAGCTTGATCAGCACGGCGTTGGCCGCATTCTCCTGGATGCCGCGAGCAATGCGCTCGACGTTGGTCACGAACAAGTCGTCGCCAACCAATTCGATCTTGCCGCCCAGGGTCTGGTTCAAGAGCTTCCAGCCGTCCCAGTCGTCTTCGGCCAGGCCGTCTTCGAGCACAACGATGGGATACTTTGAGACCCAGTCGGCGTACATCTGCACCATTTCCGCCGAGGTAACCTTGCGCTTCTCGGTCCGCAGGTTGTAGAAACCGTCTTCGTAGAAACCGCTGGAGGCCGGGTCAAGGGCGATAGCGACCTGTTCGCCGGGTTTATAGCCAGCCTTCTCGATGGCTTTCAGGATCAACTCGACAGCATCCGAGTTCTTCTTGAGCGCTGGGGCAAAACCGCCCTCGTCCCCCACGCCGGTGGTGTAGCCTTCGCTTTTGAGCACCCCCTTGAGGGATTGGTAGACCTCGCTGCCCCAGCGCAGGGCTTCGTGGAAATTCAGCGCGCCGACTGGGGCGATCATGAACTCCTGCAGGTCGGTGCCCTGCCAGTTGGCATGTACGCCGCCGTTCAGGATGTTGAACATCGGCACAGGCAGGATCTTGGCAGGCACGCCACCCAGGTAGCGGTACAGCGGTAGGCCGGAGGATTCCGCCGCGGCGCGTGCCACAGCCAGGCTGACACCCAGGATGGCATTGGCACCCAATTTGCTCTTATTGGGTGTGCCGTCCAGGGCGAGCATGGCCTGGTCCACTGCAGCTTGATCAAGAGCCTCCATGCCGAACAAGGCATCTTCGATTTCCTCGTTTACGTGCTCAACGGCTTTGAGCACGCCCTTGCCGCCGTAACGGGATTTCTCGCCATCGCGCAGCTCCAATGCCTCGTGGACCCCGGTGGAGGCGCCGGAGGGGACAGCCGCGCGTCCGAAAGCACCGTCGTCCAAAACGACATCGACTTCCACGGTAGGGTTGCCGCGCGAATCAAGGATTTCACGAGCGTGTACGGATTCAATGCTGGACATGATTTTTCTCCTAACGAAAAGATTTACTTCAAATATGCACACAAAAAGCCTCTACCATGGAAAGGCAGAGGCTATCAGCCAAACTGTTGGCGGTTTTTTTGGGTGCAAGCGAGCCTCATCGCTTGGAAGAGATTGTAATTCCGCCTGCAAGTAAAGTCAAGCAGCGCGGCCCCACGAGGCATCGGCCAGGACGACTTCGACCTCCACGGTCGGGTTGCCGCGCGAGTCGATGATTTCATACCTGGTGATGATTTCAATTGTTGTGTCCTAGGATTTACTCCTGTTGTTTGAACTCGAACAGATCGTCCGTTGATTTCAAAGCTTTGAGAATAACTCACTTTTCTTCCTTGAAACCTGCTTTTTCCCCCGCCGCCTTCAGCAATCCCACAAACAACGGATGCGGGCGCATTGGGCGGGAGAGAAACTCCGGGTGGAACTGGCTGCCGACCATGTAGGGGTGATCTTTGAGTTCGGCAATTTCCACCAGCAAGCCATCCGGGGAAATGCCGGAGAAAGTCATCCCAGCCTCTTCAAACTCTTCCTTGTAAGCATTGTTGAATTCCCAGCGATGGCGGTGGCGCTCCTCCACCAGCTTTTCACCGTAGGCTGCGGCAGCTTTCGTCCCCGGCTGGAGCACGCAGGGGCACAACCCTAGGCGCATGGTACCGCCCATATCGGTTATGGCACGCTGCTCCAGCATCAGGTCGATCACCGGATGAGCCGTGCTGCGGTCAAATTCAGTCGAGTTGGCATCTTCGTAGCCGAGCACATCCCGAGCGAATTCCACGCACATAACTTGCATCCCCAGGCACAGACCTAGATAAGGGATCTTCTCCTCACGGGCATATTTTGCCGTCTGGATTTTCCCTTCGATACCCCGTGAACCAAAGCCCCCTGGGACGATAATGCCGTCCGCTGATTTGACAAGCTCCCAGCCCTTGCCCTTCTCCAGGTCGCTGGAAAGCACCCACTGGATATCTGCCTCCAGTCCCAGGGACAAGGCAGCGTGCGCTATTGCCTCCCGCACCGACATATACGCATCCTTCAACTCGACATACTTGCCGACGATAGCGATCCTTACTTTCGGCTTCTCTTTTTTGACCTGCTCGACCAGTCTCTTCCAGGGACCCCAATCCGGTTTTATGCTGGCTTTGAGTCCCAATCGCTCTACCAGGTAGTCTCCCACCCCTGCTTCTTCGAGAAGGAGCGGAACTTCATATAACACCTGTGATGTGACCATCGGAACGACCGCGCGCTTGTCGACGTCGCAGAACAGGGCGATCTTGTCGCATAAGCCGTCTTCGACCGGGTAATCCGAACGGGCGATGATCATATTCGGAGAAATACCGATCGAACGCAATGCCGCCACCGAGTGCTGGGTCGGTTTGGTCTTTAGTTCCTGGGTGGCACCGATGTAGGGAAGCCAGGTGACATGGACGAAGAAAGTATTCTCGCGTCCCACTTCATTACGCAACTGGCGCAATGCCTCCAGGAACGGCTGAGACTCGATATCGCCCACCGTACCGCCGATCTCTAGGATGACAACCTCCGCCCCAGTTTCCTTGGCCACCAATCCGATGCGGCGCTTTATTTCGTTGGTGATATGCGGGATGACCTGGATGGTGCCGCCCAGGTAGTCGCCGTGGCGCTCCTTGGCAATCACCTCGGCATATACCTGTCCGGTGGTGAAGTTGCTGAAGCGACCCAGGCGGATATCCACAAAGCGTTCGTAGTGGCCCAGGTCCAGGTCCGTTTCCGCTCCGTCGTCCAGAACATAGACTTCGCCATGCTGGTAGGGAGACATCGTCCCGGGGTCCACATTAATGTACGGGTCGAGTTTCTGAACCGTAACCTTGAAACCACGCGATTTAAGCAACAAACCGGTGGCCGCCGCGGTCACACCCTTCCCAACCGAACTGACAACACCGCCAGTGAAAAAGATGTATTTTGTGGGCATGATCACCTCTCAAAAACAAAGGGCGTGGGGAGGGCCAGTGAGTGGCGCCCTCCCCACGCGGGTTGACTTGTGCAGCTTAAGGTGCGTAAGTATATCGGCTTCATCCGACCAGTTTAACCAGGTCCTCTGCGGCCCGGCGCATCTCCAGGAAAATGAGACCCAGCTTGGCCTCCTGGCGGGCCAGGGCGGTCAGCACAGCTTCTGAGCCGACCGAAGTCAGGACAATAAAGCCTTTACTACCCTTGATATAGACCTGATTCAAACCCCCGCGGCCAAGTTCCTCGGCGATGCGTTCGCCCAGGCTGAGCATGGCCGCCGACATGGCCGAGACGCGGTCTTCTTCCACTTCAGCTGGCAGGGCCGAGGCCATGATCAACCCGTCCACGGAAACAATGGCAGAGGCTTCTATGTCCGGTGCGGCAGCCTGCATGGAGCGCAGGCGGTTGACCATCTGTTCGCTGCGATTTTCACTCATTCTGGTAACTCCAGAGCATAATTTTCAAAAGATGCCCTCATTATACGGGAAACTAAGAAATTGTGCATGTCATTCCAATTACAATTGCTCATTTATACCGTTTGACCAGCATCTTCCAAAAAGCCCGGCGCAGGAAATTTCCTGCCAGCGCCCCGATGAAAAGCGCCACAACCAACCCGCCGAAAAATACAATGCAAGTCAAATTGGTAAACAAATTCCCGGAGAGTGTTTGCGTAAACAATTTGTCTTTCAGCAGGAGAAAAAAAGTAATCCACAGTCCCAGGCAGAAGACAACCACGATGAACGTCAAAGCGCTGACAACACGCCCTGCACAGGTGTGCTCCAGCGCCCGGTCAGCCTGGCTAGCAGCGGTCTCCTTGCCAGACTTCCACAGCCTGTTCAGGCGTTTTTTCATTTCAATTCAATCCTGCGTCAACTGATAATTCGGCGCTTCCTTTGTGATGATGATATCGTGTGGATGGCTCTCAATCAGACCGGCATTGGTGATGCGCACCAGCCTGGCTTTTGTCCGCAAATCATCCAGGGATCTCGCACCAGTGTACCCCATCCCGGAGCGCAACCCACCGACCAGCTGGTAAACAAAATCATGCAGTTGACCCTTGAACGGCACACGCCCCTCGATCCCCTCCGGGACGAGTTTTCCAGCGCCCTGCCCGCTGGCATAGCGGTCTTTACCATAGCCTTGCAAGGCGCCCATGCTGCCCATACCGCGGTATTCTTTGAAACGCCGCCCTTCGAGCAAAATCTCCTCACCCGGTGACTCATCCAGACCCGCCAGCAGGCTGCCCAACATGACCGTATCTGCTCCGGCAACAATCGCCTTGACAATCTCACCGCTAAACTTGATCCCGCCATCGGCGATAATCGGAATATTGAACGGGCGGGCCGCCTGGGAACAAGCGTAGATGGCGGACAACTGCGGCATCCCCGCCCCGGAAATAACGCGCGTTGTGCAAATGGACCCGGCCCCAACTCCCACCTTGACAGCAGCAGCTCCGGCCTCGATCAGCGCCTTCGTCCCTTCTGCGGTAACAACATTCCCGGCAATGACCGGGAGTTCCGGCACCACCTGATGAACACGGCGGATGGCATTCAGCACTCCTTTGGAATGACCGTGAGCAGTATCAATGACGACTACGTCCACACCGGCATCCGCCAGACACCCAATCCGCGTTTCGAGGTCCGCCCCAACACCGACGGCAGCCCCAACCAGCAGGCGCCCGCGCTCGTCGTGGGCCGCGCTGGGAAAGTCGCGCTCCTTCTGGATGTCCTTGACAGTCAGCAACCCCCTTAGATGACCAGCCTCATCCACCAGCGGGAGTTTCTCGATGCGATGCTTCTGGAGAATGGCTTTGGCGTCCTGGCGCGAAATTCCAACCGGTGCCGTGACCAGTGGCTGAGGAGTCATGAACTTGCTGACCGGCTGGCCAAAATCGGATGCTTCGACGAAACGGATATCTCGGTTGGTCAGGATACCCACCAGTTTCTTCTCCTGATCCACAATAGGAACACCACTGATCTTGTAAGTGGACATGATGTCTTCCGCCTGCTGGAGGGTGGCCTCCGCAGGCAGCGTGATCGGATCTGAAATCATACCCGATTGCGAGCGCTTGACCTTGTCTACTTCATTGGCCTGTTGTTCCGGCGACAGGTTGCGATGGATAATCCCAATGCCGCCTTCGCGCGCCAGCGCAATCGCCAGGCGCGCCTCGCTGACTGTATCCATGGCTGCTGAGAGCAACGGAATATTCAATCGTATATCTGCCGTCAGGTGCGCGGTCACATCTGCTTCGGCAGGCAGGGTCTCGCTATAAGCCGGGACAACCAGTACATCATCGAAAGTAAGAGCTTCAGAAGATCGGAAGAGTTCTTGGTTGAGGTCCATAATTCTCCTGGAGAAATGCTGTCATTGTCTTGACGATTTTACATCAAAAACGAATGGAATGGTGCGCATTTTACTGCTTCCTGACTAAAAATGTTGACCCGCGTCTTCCTTCGTGTTAGACTTAATCTTTGACATTTTATGCGCATCCTTGCCTGTTCCTTGTTCCTCGGGATGGTTTTGGCCTCACCGGCTCTGGCACGAAATGCCCAGCTGGTCGATCTGGTCATCGCTGCCCCGCGCTCCGGGGATGCTCTTCAGGGAGTTGTGAAAATTGCTGGGTCCAGTGATGTGCCCGGGTTCGTCTCTGCCGAGGTCTCGTTCACTTATGCGGATAATCCTACCGGTACCTGGTTCCTGATCGCCATGAGCAGCCAGCCTGTCATAAACGATACACTGGCAAACTGGGATACGACGGTCATTACGGATGGAGATTATTTTTTACGCCTGCGCGTTTTTCTGACAGACGGGAGTTCACGGGAGGTTATCGTGTCGGGCCTGCGCGTGCGCAATTACACCCCGGTGGAGACACCCACACCGATGACCCCAACCCCGGAAGCCACAACCGTTCCGACCATTACACCGACTGCGACCTCCTCCCCAACCCCGGAAGCAACATCCATTCCGACCATTACACCGACTGCGACTCCCTTCCCCACACCGACTGCCTTGCCGCCCAACCCGGCCACATTGGTTCCAACGGACGTCTCTGCCAGTATTCTCTTTGGCGGACTTGCGACAATATTGACCTTTGTCATTGTCGGTATTTTTCTCTGGCTGCGACGGAAATATATATGACAGAAACTTATATGATCGTCGGCCTGGGCAATCCCGGCCGCGAGTACCGCGAAACCCGCCACAATGTTGGCTTCATGTTGCTGGACCGGCTGACGGTCAAACTCAACGCGCGCTTCACCCGCCTGCAATCCAGGGCGTTGGTGGCAAGTGCAAACTACCAGGAGCGCAAGATCATCCTTGCCAAGCCGCAGACCTTCATGAACCTTTCCGGCCAGTCTGTGCAGGGGCTGATTCACTTCTATAAACTCCCGCTGGAAAACCTGTTGATCGCTCACGATGACCTGGACCTGCCGGTCGGAACCATCCGCATCCGTCCCGACGGCGGATCGGCGGGACAAAAAGGGATGATGTCCATCCTCGAACGTCTTGGCACAGACGAATTCGCCCGCATCCGGCTGGGGATTGGTCGCCCGCCTGGACAGATGGAAGCTCCCGATTACGTCTTGCAGGATTTCTCGAACGCTGACTTGACAGTGATTTCAGAGACACTCAACCGCGCCGCACAGGCCGCCCTGACGTGGGTGACGGATGGGTTGGAGACGGCGATGAATAAATTCAACGGCATCGTTCCGTAGAGACGGGACTTGACCACGCCCAGTGTGACCATGAAGGTCTCCTCTATTAATATGGAATTTCTCCTCCAACAAATCCGCTCTCTTCCTGCCTATCAGCGTCTTCTGTCTGACGTGCAGACCGGGAAAATACTTTCCGGCCTGGGTCTGCCGCGCGCCGCGCGTTTACCCGTCCTGGCAGCCCTGCACACGGACTTGGGACAGCCTATTGTATTGGTGACCGACCGCGCCGACCACGCCCTCCAGTTGCACGACGAACTGGCGTTCTGGATTCCGGACGTTTCGCGCTACATATTCTCCGAACCAAACCCCCTCTTCTACGAAGACGCCGCCTGGGGCAGCGCCACGCGCCGCGAGCGCCTGCAAACGCTGACAGCGCTCTCAGCCTACCACCTGCCATTTGCGGAAAAATCATCCACGCCTCCGGTCATCGTCACCTCCGCACGTGCACTGATGACACGCACCCTGCCGCGCCGCGATTTCCTCAAGGCCAGCAAACTGCTCAAGGCCGGGCAAAGCATCCCGCCCAGATCCCTGCTGGAAACCTGGGTGAGCATCGGTTACCAACCCGCCGATACCGTCCTCGAGCCGGGCCAGTTCTCCCACCGCGGCGGCCTGCTGGATGTTTGGCCGCAATCCGAGCCGCGCCCTGTCCGCCTGGATTTCTTTGGGGATGAGATTGACACTCTCCGGCGGTTTGATCCGGCATCGCAAAGAACGGTCGAGAAACTTGAATCCATCCTCGTTGCCCCGGCGCGCGAATTCATTTTGCCTGGCAAACCTGATAACTCCGACCAGCCCAACAAGTCGGAAATGTCTGACGAGTCAGAGCTTACAGACCTGTCAGACCGCCTCTCCGAGTTCCATATTCCACTGTTACACCAATTCCAAGCCAGTTTATTGGATTATCTGCCTCCGAAGGCGCTGATCCTGGTGGATGATCTGAGCATTCTGGAAAGTACCGGTTACGAGATTGAAGAGCAGGCTGTTAAACTACGCAGCGAGTCCATCGCCGAAGGGACACTGGCTGAGGATTTTCCGGTTCCTTACATATCCTGGTCAGAGTTGGCGGATAACCTGCAGGACCACACCTGCTTGGAATTGGGACACTCGACTGCCGGGGAAAACACCGGTAATCTCGCCTCTCAATTTAGTCACATTGAGCGCTTCGGCGGACGCCTGAAGCCGTTCACCGAATATCTGGCAAAGATCGTCAGCGAGAATAATTCTGTCGTTATTGTTTCGCGTCAATCCTCCCGCCTCGAGGAACTCTGGGCAGAACAGGGACCGGGAATAAGGGATCAGGCCTCAGGCAATCCTCAATTTCTCGAAGCATCGCTTTCCGAGGGCTGGGTGCTCACTTCCGAATCCCAAACTACCAACTACCTGATCACTGATTCCGAGATCTTCGGTTGGGAACGACCACAACCGCGTCAACGGCCGCGGCCCGGTGCCGAGACGCCTGAAGCGGCCTACGCGGACCTGCATGCAGGCGACTGGATCGTACATATCGATTACGGCATCGGGCGCTACGTAGGTATGGTCCAGAGGACACTGGAGGGGTTGAGACGCGAATTCCTGTGCATCGAGTACAAAAACGGCGACCAGGTCTACGTGCCTATCCACCAGGCTGACCGGCTGACCCGTTACATCGGCCCGGACGGCTCGCCGCCCGCCCCGGGAAGTCTGGGAACCCAGGAATGGCCGGAAACCAAGCGCAAGGTTCGGGAAGCGGTTCAGGAGGTGGCACAGGAATTGCTCGACCTGTATGCCCGCCGCCATGTCGCCGAAGGGTTCGCCTTCAGTCCCGATAATGCGTGGCAGGGTGAGTTGGAGTCCAGTTTTCCCTACGTCGAAACCGATGATCAGGTCAAAGCGCTGACCGAGATCAAACGCGACATGGAAACTCCCCGCCCGATGGATCGCCTGCTGTGCGGCGACGTGGGTTATGGCAAGACCGAGGTGGCGCTGCGGGCGGCCTTTAAGGCTGTTATGGACGGGCGGCAGGTGGCAGTGCTTGTCCCAACCACCGTGCTGGCACAGCAGCACTACGATACGTTTCGGCAGCGTCTCTCGGCCTTTCCGGTGATGGTCGAGATGCTATCCCGCTTCCGCACGCCGCGTGAGCAAAGCCAGATTCTGTACGCCCTGGCGCAGGGCGCAGTGGATATCGTCGTTGGCACGCACCGGCTCATCTCAGCCGATGTGCAGTTTAAGGACCTCGGCCTGGTGATCATTGACGAGGAACAGCGCTTTGGCGTGACCCACAAGGAACACCTGAAGAAACTGCGCACTGAAGTGGATGTGCTGACGCTGACTGCCACGCCCATCCCGCGCACCCTCTACATGGCCCTCACCGGGGTGCGGGACATCTCGAACCTGAACACGCCGCCCGAGGAGCGCCTGCCCATTATCACCCACGTTGGACCGTACTCACCGAAACTGGCCCGCCAGGCAATCCTGCGCGAACTGGAACGCGGCGGGCAGGTTTTCTTCGTTCACAACCGCGTCCAGACGATTGACGCCATGCGCATGCATGTGGAAAAACTGGTACCCGAAGCGCGCATCGCCATCGGTCACGGGCAGATGCACGAGACCGAGCTGGCAAGCGTTATGCACCATTTCACCGCTGGAGAGATCGACATTCTGCTTTCGACCTCCATCATCGAATCCGGCCTCGACATCCCCAACGCCAATACACTCATTGTGGACCGGGCGGATGCCTTCGGCTTGGCCCAGTTGTACCAGTTGCGCGGGCGCGTGGGGCGCGGCGCGGCACGCGCCTACGCTTACTTTTTCAGGCACAACAAGCTGACTCCCACGCCCGAGGGCCAGGAGCGGCTGGAAATCATTGCCGAGAATACACAACTGGGGGCGGGTTATTCAATTGCCATGCGCGACCTTGAAATGCGCGGTGCGGGGGAATTGCTGGGAACGCGGCAATCGGGACATATTGCTGCGGTGGGGTTTCACCTGTATACGCGGCTGCTGGCCGCGGCCGTCAAGCAAGCCCAGAAGCTCGGCAGATTCGAAGGATTTAAAGTGGACCTGAAATCTGCGAGCCTGGATTCTGTCCAGCCGATGGGTCTGCCTGTTAACGTAGACCTGCCACTCGCCATCGGGATCCCCGAAACCTACGTCCCCGACACAAACCTGCGCCTGCGTCTTTACCGCCGCCTGGCAGACCTGACCGACGAGGCCGCCCTGGAAGCCCTCGCCGCTGAATTTACCGACCGTTTTGGTCCGCTCCCGGAGATGATCACCAACTTGTTCTACCAGATGCGGGTCAAGCTGCGCGCCGAGCAAGCCGGCCTGGTTTCGATTGGCATGGAAAGCGGGCAGATCGTTCTGCGCTACCCGGCCTCCCCGGAAGGGACAGAGTCAAAGCGATTGCCTGACCTGGGGCCAGGGATCCGGGGCGGGAAGAATGCCTACTGGTGTTTGTTTGGGAAGGATGCGGATTGGCAGGAGAGGTTGTTGGAAGTGCTGCTTTCTCTATCGGGGGTTTAGCATAGT
>CAIQQN010000265.1 GCA_903873975.1 uncultured Anaerolineales bacterium | reverse complement strand
CCCGGTTACCGCCTCCCTGGCAGATTTTGGCGATTGGTCCAGTTTTTATCGCAGCGACAGCATAGATTTCATCAACATCCATCCTTATCCTGTTTCCGGAAAACTGGATACTACGATCATAACCGAAGTCCGTTCCATGTTGGCAAAATATCACAAGCCGGTGCTAATCGGCGAATCCGGCTTAAGTTTTGAGACCCCGGATAGTAATCCGCCCACGCTGACAACCGCAGACCGGGCTGATATTGGGATCAAACACGCCATCTGGGCGGCGATGGTTTCAGGTGCAATGAATGGTCGCGCTCTCTGGTGGGAAGATGGTGTTGCCATTTATTTCCCGGCTTTGAATTTGCCCTTTATTCAAAAATATGCCAATGCAGACTTGCCGGCATCAAATTTCGTCAGAGGCGTTGATTTCACCGACTTCCAACCGCTGACATCCACATCCAACTCTGGAGTGTGGGGTGCGGCAGTCGGCAACGAGAAAATGGTGTTGGGCTGGTATCGGGATGCGACCAGCGAGCCGCCGGATTGGAAGCTGCAGCCCATTATCTCCAAACAGACGATTACCCTCACCGTCCCCGGTCTTGCCACCAACTGGGAAATTGATTTTTATAACACCAAGACTGGGATCGATATTGTCAGTTCCGTTATTGTTACTCGGGAAGGCATGAAGATCACTATAACTCTACCGGATTTTACGGATGACATTGCCTTCAAAATGTATATCCAAAAATAATCTGACGGGATTGCAGCCTTGTTTTAGGTCGAAAAAAAGGTCGCCACGCCACCTGTCTGCCCAACACCGGTTCCAGTCGGACCACGGCTCCGGCGCTGGCAGGCAGGCACGGTTTGCCAGAAATGGCGCGATAATGCAAAGGAATCCCTGACGCTACTGCTGAGCTAAACCGTTGGGCGGCAAAGGGTGTTATTGGGGTCAGTGAATTGGTCGGTATACATAATACGGTTTGGGTGCCAACCAGAAACAACAAGTGGAAAAAACCTGAGAAAGGACAAAAGTATATGCCAGCTCTGAAAAATGTATCTAATGCCTTTAAGCGTGCAGCGAAAGTTTTTGGTCCAGGGCAGTATTCTATAGCGGAAAAGCAAATCAAATGCCCTCATTGCGGGAATGATACATTTGCGATGGGTGAAGCCCAGCTCAATACTGCTCTGGCAACTTTTTTCAAGTTGGATTGGGCCGATGAGAGTGCAACGGTTTTGATTTGCACAAAATGTAGCCGAATCCAATGGTTCGGGAAGAATCCAACTAAATTGCTCTCGGAATAACTGAAGATGCATGCTTTGTCATTGCAGAGGGTGTCATCAAGATCGGGTATATCTACTGCGGCAGCAAGTTGTTGCTGTCGAATAAATACCGCCAAACACAGGCTCCAAGCGGACACATTCGCTTCGCTCAGTGCAGGCAGCGGCTGCGCCGGTTTGCCATAAATGATCGAGAATTGAGAAGGAGTCTCGGCAACTCATGTCGCCTACCAGCCGACACCTGCACTTGCGTGCGGTGCAAGTGTGGCGGCTGGAGGCCGCCTCGGCTAGTCGCCATTTACGCCGCTGCCGCTGTCCCTAAAGGGATTCCCTGACGGGGACGATATGCTGCGCGAAGCCACACCGTTGGGCGGCGCTGGCATAAGTTGCTCAAGGTTGAGCATTCGCTCATGCAACCAAACGAAAATCAGACGGCTGTTATGAAGGGAGTCTTTTGCCAATGAGCCAATCACAACAAGATGAACGCGGCGAGCAGTTCTACGCGGAGACGTACGACGAGTCTGTACCGGACTGGCCGGATGAGATCAATTTCTATCAAGAGATGGCTGCGAATGCAAGGCGCGCAGGCGGGAGCGTATTGGAACTCGCCTGCGGCACAGGGCGAGTGGCTATTCGACTGGCGCACAGCGGCGCAAGTGTCGTCGGACTGGACTTGTCTCAGAGGATGCTTGAGGTAGCCCGACACAAGAGCGTTGGTCTCAACAACATACGATGGGTTGAGGGGAATATGCGATCCTTCCAATTGGATGAGGTTTTTGGGTTAATAATCGTTACCGGGCACGCGTTCCAGCATCTCAATACGCCCGAGGATCAGGTGGCATGTCTTGAATGCGCCAAGCACCATCTCATGCCAGGGGCTCAATTGGTTGTGCATCTGGATCACCAGAACTTAACCTGGCTTGGAAAGCTCCCTGGTCGGAAGGGTGGTCGCTTCGAGGCAGAAGGAAAATTCACACACTCCGCCACCGGGCATGAGATCCAGTCCTTTCGTGCCTGGTCGTACGAACCCTCCACACAGACCGCTATCTGCCACGCCCGGTGGGAGGAGATTGACGCTAACGGGCAAGTGGCGAATTCCTGGCAGACCGCGCCCGCCCGCTTGCACTGTGTCTTCCGGTTTGAAATGGAGCATCTCCTGGCAAGGGTGGGACTCGCAGTGGATGCAGTGTATGGCGACTTCTCTCGGCACCCATTAGAGGACAAGAGCTCGGACATGATTTGGGTTGCGCATGCTGCCTCAGTGATTCCTTGATCGCATGCATCCTTCGCTCGACTTGGAGCATTGGTGCCGCCCAACAAAGCGTGCACTGGACAGATGGGTGGGATCCCCAGCGCTCGTGCGCTGGGGTGGGCGATGGTCGCAGTGGACTGCTCCCTCGCCCAATCGTCGCCATTTTCGAGTATTTTTCTACGCCCAAGCAGAATCCTGCTCCCAGGCAGAGTCCACGCCCGACCACCTGCCGCTACCCCGGCACAGCCCGCCGGGGCTTACGCAAACCGTTGGGCGGCTTATCGCCAAAAGCAACGCGCATAGATGTGATTATCAGAAAGGAATTTTCTTGTGAACTTGTCCACCACTGGCCTCAGTCTCGCTGCCGATTTGGCGATTGATCTCCACCTGCATACTACCTACAGTGATGGCACCTGGACGCCCGAGCAGTTACTGGATTACCTGGTGCGAGAGCAGTTTGGCCTGGCGGCCATCACCGATCATGATCGGGCAGATACCGTCGCTGCGCTCCAACAGTTGGCGCTGGACAAACACCAGCCCGTACTCGTCGCCGTCGAAATGACCACGCTGTGGAAAGACGAAATGTCGGGGCAAGACAACATGACGGACCTGCTCTGCTTTGGGTTTGATCCACCCCCGAATGCCTTGAACGACTTGGCCCAGGACCTGTTGCGCCGCCAACGGGAGAACACCCGGGAAGTCTATGAGAATCTGCAGCGGAAAGGGTACACATTTCCTCAAGAACCCGACGCGTTGGCGGCCCTCTTAGAACAACCCAGCCCACAGCAACCCCATGAACTGGTCGCCCTCTTAATAAGACATGGTTATGGCACAGGCCAACCTTCGGCGGGGAGAATCGTTCTGGAAGCGGGCTGTACGTTTGCGATGAACGATTTGGCCGCGGTGGTGGAGGCCGCTCACCAGAGTGGGGCCGTGTGCCTCATCGCCCACCCCGGACACAAAGACGGGTTTGTGACCTATGATGTTCGAATGTTGGATAAACTCCGCCAGGATATTCCGATTGACGGCCTGGAGGTCTATAATCCGAAGCATACGCCGGACCAGACGGCGATGTATCTGGAATATGCTCAGCAACACCACTTACTGATTAGTTCGGGTTCAGACTCGCATCGCCCGGATAAGCCACCCATCAAATACCGGGCTGAATTGAGCCGTGGCCTTCTGGAACGGGTAGGCATCCAGATAGCGTAACAGGCTCCCAAGTCAGCAGGCTGCCCAACCCCCGCGTGCAGGCGACATTTTTCTTTTCCACCCCAACACCCATTAACTGATTTCAAATAACGCTGATCTCTGCTCACCATTCTCTCGAATTGTGGTATACTCCCGTGCCGCTCGAAATCGGAGCGCACGCACCAGGGAAATTGTTTTGATGCCTTTCAAATGATGGCCCGGCGAATTGACCGGGCTGTTTTGTTGGGACGAGGCGCCCGCAAGAGCGCCCCGGATTGGCAGGAACTTCGGCGAAGTCATCGAAACATCCCATCATTCAGGTCATTGCGAACGACCCCCAGCCGGCCTCACCCAAATGTTCTCCATTTTGGGGAGGTGCCCCGAAGGGGTGGAGGAGGCCTTCGGCGCCTCGTGGCGCCGAAACAGCCGATGGCGGCTTGAGGCCGCCTCGGCTAGTCGCAACGACACTAAAAAGAGGATTTTGATGACCACCCAATTTAATGATCTAAACCTGCGTCCCGAGTTGATGCAGGCCATCGCCGCGCTCGGCTATGCCGAGCCGACGCCCATCCAAGCCGCCATCATCCCGGTCATGCTGACCGGCGCGGATGTGATCGGCCAAGCCCAGACCGGCACCGGCAAGACCGCTGCCTTCGCCCTCCCCATTCTGAACAATCTGGAACCCGGAGAACGCCATGTGCAAGCGCTGGTGCTATGCCCCACGCGCGAACTGGCCTTGCAGGTGGCCGAGGCCATTTACGATTATGGCAAAGTACAGGAGGTGCGCGTGTTGGCCGTCTACGGCGGGCAGCCTTACGGGCCGCAGATCAGCCGCCTCAACCGCGGTGTAGACGTGGTGGTTGGCACCCCCGGCCGCCTGATCGACCTGCTCGAGCGCAACGCCCTCAACATCAGCCAGGTCCGCACCGTGGTGCTCGACGAAGCCGATGAGATGCTCTCGATGGGCTTCATTGAAGACATCGAGACCATCCTAGCTGATACCCCCGAAGACCGCCAGACGGCTCTCTTCTCCGCCACCTTGCCGGCTCCCATCCGCCGCCTGGCCGACCGCTACATGCACTCCCCGCAGTCCATCCTGATCCAGCGCGCACAGGTCACGCTGGAGGCCATCGAACAGCGTTACTACCTGGTCAACCAGTCCGATAAACTGGCCGCCCTGACGCGCCTTTTCGAGATCGAACCGGTGACCAGCGCCCTGATCTTCGTCCGCACGCGCCTGGGAACCGGGGAACTGGCCAACGAACTGGCCCGGCGAGGCTTCCCTGCCGAAGCGCTGAACGGCGACCTGAGCCAGGAGGCCCGTGAACGAACCCTGAACCGGTTCCGCCAGAACCAGGTCAAGGTGCTGGTGGCGACGGATGTGGCCGCGCGCGGCCTGGACATTGACGACATTTCCCACGTTTTCAACTACGACCTGCCCGATGACCCGGAAATTTACATCCACCGCATCGGCCGCACCGGCCGGGCCGGCAAGACCGGCATCGCCATCACGATGGTCACGCCGCGCGAGAAGCGCCTGCTGCGACAGATCGAAGCTCTCATCCGCCAGCCGTTGACCAAGTCTGCGCTGCCGACCGAGGAAGACATCCGGAACCACCGCGAGAATGAACTGCTCGAAAATATCAGAGTCTGGCTGAAGCGCGCCCGCTACACCCGCGAACGCGAACTGGTGGGGAAGCTGGTGGAAGAAGGCCACGACCCACTGGAAATCGCCGCGGCGGCCCTCAAGCTGAGGCGCGCCGACGAAAAACAGCGCCCGATCGCTCCGGTCAGCGAAGTACAGGATACGGGGCCACGCCGTTACCCCCAGAAGGCGGGGGCAGGCGAACGGGATGGGAAACGCTTCCCGCGCGGCGGCTACTCAGATCGCGAAACCGTCTCGCACGAACCGGGCATGGT
>CAIQQN010000264.1 GCA_903873975.1 uncultured Anaerolineales bacterium | reverse complement strand
TTCATCATCCTGCGCGCCCAGGAGCGCGGCCTGGACATTCTCCAGATCATGCTGATGCTGATGACCTTCAACCTGATCTACTCCGTTCTCGCCGGTCCGCTCGGCGCCCTCTCGGATAAAATCGGACGCCGCCGCCTCATCATCGGCGGATGGATCGCCTACGGCCTGGTCTATCTCGGTTTTGCCCTCTCGCGGACCGGTTGGCAGATCTGGACCCTCTTTGGATTCTACGGGATTTACTACGCAGCCTCGGAAGGCTCCGCCAAAGCGCTTATTGCGGACCTGGTACCTGCCGAGCGGCGCGGGACTGCTTACGGCCTGTACAATGCCGCCATCGGGCTGACGGCTTTCCCTGCTTCGGCCATCGCGGGTGTGTTATGGCAGGGCGCTTTCGGCTGGCAGGGATTCGGTCCCGCCGCGCCGTTCTTCTTCGGCGCGGGGCTGGCGCTCCTGGCGGGCGTGCTTTTCTGGCGGTTGGTCCCCGTGAAGTAGTAATTCTTGCTTATTTCAACCTTACCACTTCATATACCTCCACCGGTTCCCCCTTCCCTTTGACGCGTAATGGGGTATATGGGTTGGCTTCCACCTGTTCCTTGACGCGCTCGTAGGCTTCCTTGCTGATCAAAATCTGGTTCCTGGCGGCGTTTTGCTGGATGCGCCTGGCAGTATTGACCGAGTCGCCGATGGCGGTGTATTCCAGACGCCTTTCCGTCCCGATCCAGCCCAGGACGGCTTCGCCGTAGTGGATTCCCACGCCGAAGGAGAGCCGCGCCTCAGGCGGGAGTTCGGCATGGAGTTTTTCGATGGAAGACCGCAGTCCCAGGGCGGCGCGCACGGCGCGCAGGGTGTGATCGGGTTGTGGCAGCGGGGCGTTGAACCAGGCCATGACGGCATCCCCGAGGAATTTGTCTACCGTCCCTTCCTGGGCCAGGACCGCCTCCGCCCCGGCAGCCAGGTAGCGGTTCAAGACGGCCACAAGTGCCTCGGGGGACTTTTTCTCGCTGAAACTGGTAAACCCCCGGATGTCGGCAAACAGGACGGTGATGTCCCGCTGCTGGCCGCCGATTTGCAGGCTGTCGGGATTGATCTGGTCAAGTACTGCCGGGGAGACCATGCGCTCCAACAGGCGGCGCTGGGCTTCCAATTTATTTCGCTCGGTCATATCGTCGAGAACGATGGCGACGCCCTGGGTAGCCTGATCGGCGTCTTTGAGCGGCGAGAGGTTGAGCCTCCAGTCCACGGAGCCGCGGTCTGGCATGGAGTGCGTTATCTTCAGTCCCATCACGGAATTGTTGGTTTCCCGCACAGTGGTCAGATGGGCGCGGATGCCCGCCGCAGAAGTGGGCAGCACATCATCCAGGTGGCGGCCAACAACCTCTGCAACGCCGAAGCCAAGGATATTTTTGGCGGCGCGGTTGCACAAAGTAATTTTCTCTTTGATATCCGCAGTGATGACGCCGCTGGCGATTGAGGAAAAAACGTTGTCCATCAGGTTCTTGAGTTCAGTCACTTCATCCAGCGTGCGGCGGACTGAGG
>CAIQQN010000263.1 GCA_903873975.1 uncultured Anaerolineales bacterium | reverse complement strand
CCTGGTCCGGCTCGACCCGAGACCCCAGGGCGTGTACCAGCAGGTCATTTTGGCCAACCCCGACCAGGCAGTGTTCGTCTTTGCCTGCGCCCGTCCCGCTCCCCGCCTGCGCATGCTGGACCGGTTCCTGGTGATTGCCGAAAAACAGGGGCTGCCGGCGGTCATCATCGCCAACAAGATCGATCTGGTGGGCCGCGAACAGGCTGAGAAGATGTTCGGCTTCTACCCGCCGATCGGGTATCCGGTCATTTATACCTGCGCAACATCGTCCCCGCAGGGGGCACCTGCCCTCCCGGAAGGACACCGGGACGGTGTGGCGGGTAGTGCCAGGGAAACTGGCCAGGGCGTGGAGGAATTGCGGGAGCGGTTGACCGGCAAAGTGTCTGCGCTGGCCGGGCCGAGCGGTGTGGGCAAATCCAGCCTGCTGAACGCAATCCAGCCGGGGCTGGGACTGGCGGTGCGCGAGATCAGCGAAGCGGTCCACAAGGGGCGGCACACCACCAGCGTACGCCAATTGTTCCCGCTGGAAGGCGGCGGCTACGTGGCCGACACGCCCGGCATGCGCTCGCTGGCACTGTGGGACACCGATCCGGAGGAACTGGATGGCTATTTCCCCGAACTGGCCCCGCTGGTGGCGGCCTGCCAGTTCAACGACTGCCACCACAAGGCCGAGCCGGGCTGCGCGGTGCGGGCCGCCGTGCAGGCAGGCAGGGTGCACCCCCAGCGATATGATTCGTATTTGAGATTGCGCGCTGGAGAAGAGTAAGGACGCAACGACCCTTCGACAGGCTCAGGCCAAGCGCTGCGCCTCTATGAACAATCATGGATAAAAACTGGAATCTTCTCGGACACGAATGGGCGGTGGAGATGCTCAAGCAGCATCTTGCTCGTGATTCCGTCCGCCATGCCTACCTTTTTACCGGACCTCCCGGCCTGGGGCGCCGCACCCTGGCGCTGCGCTTCGCCCAGGCCTTGAACTGCCCGAAACCGCTTGCTCCCAGCGAACCCTGCGGGAAATGCAAAACCTGTCAGCAGATCGAACGGATGCAATATGCCGACCTGGTTGTCATCCAGGCCGAAAAGGAAGGCGGTACGTTGAAGGTGGAACAGATCCGTTCCGTGCGGCAGAGTCTCTCGCTCAAGCCGTACCAGGGAAAATACCGGGTGGCGCTCTTTTTGCGCTTCCAGGAAGCCAACCCCAACGCGGCCAATGCCCTGCTTAAAACGCTGGAAGAAGCCCCGGCGCACGTCATTTTGCTCCTGACCGCCGACACTGCCGAGCAACTCCTGCCAACCATATCATCGCGATGTGAAATTCTGCGGCTACGCCCGCTGCCAATTGAGACAGTGGAGTCGTTTCTGAAAGAGCGGGGAGCGGAGCCTGAATCTGCCTGCTTGCTGGCGCACATCTCCGGCGGGCGGCCCGGATATGCCCTGCGCCTGATGGACGACAAAGAGGCGCTGAATTTCCGCCGGATGCGCCTGGGCGACCTGCAAAGCCTGCTCAAGTCCAACCGCCGCGAGCGTTTCTCCTACGCCGAAAAATTGACCGACCGGAAAAATGAGGCGAAAGAGCGCTTCCGTGAGACATTGCTGCTCTGGCTCTCCTTCTGGCGGGATGTGCTCCTGCGCGCCGCCGGTTCCGAGGCCCCACTCATCAATATGGACTGCACCGAAGCTGTGGATGCCCTGGCGGTAAAACTGACCCTTCCTGAAGCGCGGAAACTGGTCAGCGACGCCGAGGGGGCGATTGAAAAACTGGAGCGTAACGTCAACGCCCGCCTGTTGGCGGAAGTCACCCTGCTGGATTGGCCAAAGATATTGTGAAAGCCCAATTCCTTTACCACAAAGACACAAAGCCTCGAAGATTTTTAAATCCGTGTCCCACCTGCACTGCACCACACGCACACCGTCCCGGTGGCTTGCCGGGAGTGCGGTGCAAGTGTTGTGCCTTTGTGGTTCCTTCTTCATGGTTCTCCATCTTCATGCTGGCAGTGTTTGTGCTGTTCCTCTCCGCCTGCAGCCCGGCTCCGACACCTGCGCCGACCGTCCCTGTGACCGAGACCGCCCTCCCCACGCTGACACCGACCGTCATGACGACTTTTCCCCCCACCCAAACGCCCATACCCACACTAACGCCCGAACCAGCCTGGTATCAGGCGCTCGACCCATCGCTGGGTGTGCTGAAATACAACTATGCTGAGGTAATGAACCCGCATGCAAAAGTCTACGCCAGCCTGGAAGACGCGGTTGCCCAAACAGGCAATTACGGTCACCTGTCCAATTATCCGGCTTACGTGGCTTACACCACCACCGAGATGCGTGAGGGCCATACTTTCTATTTTGACCCGGTCAATTTCGGCTGGATGGATGGGACGGACCTGCAAGACCTGACTCCTTCCAAGTTCACAGGGCTCCTGCTGACCCGCGAGGTGACCTTCCGCTTTGGATGGGTGCTGGCGGATACCCAGAGCATCAACGCGGCCGGGACGCCCATCCAGAAATATTCCCGTTACCAGATTGTGCATGAAGTCCCGGCGGTAACGCAAAAACCCGGTTATGTCGCCGTAGGCGCGGACGAGTGGCTGCCGGAGGATAAGGTTGCGCTGGTCAACGCCGAAGGCGGACAGGTCCCGGCCGATGCGGGAGCAAATACCTGCCGCTTTATCTACGTCAACCTGGCCGGGCAGACGTTGACCGTCTATAACAACTGCAAGCTGGTCTTCGCCACCCTGATCTCTTCCGGAGAAAATTCCTGGACATTCGAGGGCCGGTTTGCCATTCTCTACAAGGTGGAGTACAGCTCCATCACGCCGCCGCCCGAGTCAACCAGCAAGTATTACATCCAGGGTGTTCCCTATTTCATGACCTACGCCGGTAATTTCGGCTTCCACGGCGCATACTGGCACGATAATTTCGGCACACCCGCCTCGCATGGCTGCATCAACCTGTCTCCGGCGGATGCGAAATGGCTGTACGCTTGGGCGGGGCTGGGGGAGCGGGTGATTATCAGCGCGGGGAAATAAACAACTGGTTTAAGTCGCTGGCATTTCTGTTGCAGTTCCTTTTTGCGAGGCTCTCCCGGCCAGGGTTGCCAGCACTGCGCCCACCACGAACAGAACGATGTTCAAGATGAAAGGCAGGCTCTTATTGAGTTCAGAAAGCGTCCCGGCGATCCAGCCGAACGGGGAAGTTATCAGGATTGTGCCGACATACATGATTGACTGGATGCGGGCACGTTCCTTTGGATCAATTGTCAGCACGACCATCTGATCCACAAGAGGACTGACAGTTGCAAAGCAACACGCTTCCAGGAATACGCTTGTGACAAGAAAGAAATAGCCCTGGTCTGGAGCGGTGACCAGAAGCAATTGGCTGAGGACATAGCCAAGAAAACCGAGCACCAGCGGCAGCTTAAAGTGCATTTTGCTGATGCGCGGCATCACCGCAAAAAAGAAAAGCAGCATGATGGCCGATTTGACAAATGGAAAGAGAGCCAGATTCCGGGCCGGG
>CAIQQN010000262.1 GCA_903873975.1 uncultured Anaerolineales bacterium | reverse complement strand
TAGGGGTGGAAGCACCGATGTGCGTTGGCCTCTTTGGCGAAAAGGGCTCTCGGCTTGGGGAAATTTCTATGCGCGCAGTATTCTGCGGATGTCCCCTCGCGACGTGACTGCCGGTTTTCGTCTCTGGCGACGCGCAACTCTCCAGGGCATGCCTCTGGAACGCGTCAAATCGAGCGGTTACGTATTCATGGTCGAAATGACTTATCTGGCTTATTGTCTGCAATACCAGATCGGTGAAGTTCCCGTCTATTTTGCCGAAAGGCGTTTGGGGAAGTCCAAGATGTCGTTCAAGATACAGGCCGAAGCGGCGGTGAGGGTGTGGCATGTATTGTGGGCTTACCGTGATTTACGGCACAAGGGGCTGACCGGGCGGGTTCAACAATAACGTGGTCTCAATCCATGAAACCCCCGCTACGTTTTAAATTCTTGTACTAAATTCCCCCACTCCTCCAGACTTAGTGTCTCCGCCCTCCGCCGCGGGTCGATCCCCGCAGCAGAAAGCATCTCTTCAGCTTCGACGGGCGCAATCCGCAGGCCCCCGGAAATGGCATTTCGCAGGGTCTTGCGTTTTTGCGAGAACCCGGCTTTGATTAATTTGAAGAATAAATCCAGCCTGTCGGTTGGGAGGTTCGGCTGCAAATAGACTTCGATGGTTAACACCGCTGAATCTACTTTTGGTGCCGGGTAAAAAGCCTCTGCAGGGAGGGTTAGTCCAATCGCTGGCTTCCCGTAGACCTGCACGCTCAACGCCAGCAGACTCATTTTCCCTGGAACGGCGCAGATGCGCTCGGCAACTTCCTTTTGCACCGTCAGCACCACGCGGCTCGGACGCTGCTCCGCCTCCAGCAGATGGCGGATGACCATCGATGTAATGTAGTAGGGGATGTTCGCCACAACAATATAACCCGGCGTTTTCATTAATTGGGCGGGGTCGAGTTTCAGAATATCCCCCTGCACCAACCGTACATTTTTATATGGCGCCAGGACGCTTTCCAGCGCCGGGAACAATTTTCGGTCCAGTTCGACGGCGGTAACGGAACGCGCCGAGAGCGCCAGGTAACGCGTCAGGCTTCCCAAGCCGGGACCAATCTCCAGCACATCGTCCACAGGTCCCAACTCCGCCGCGCTGACGATTTTCTGCAGGGTGGCATTCTCCTGAAGAAAGTTTTGTCCCAAGCCTCTGCTCGGTCGCAGGTCATAGCGCCGCAACAGCGCGGGAATGTTCAGAGGGGGGAGCGAGAGGCCATTCATGGCAGGATGTATCCCGGGTTCGCCGGGATTGGCGGCAGAAAATAGACCGTGACCCACTGCGCCCATGGAACATAGTCGTCGTCATTGTAGCCCAGGTCAAGCCAGTAGTGGCTGGTCAGGTTGCTGCCCCCAACATCTCCGACTGTGGCAAATCCATAACCTGGGATATAGAGGTGATCAAAGCCAAAAAGAAGATACCAATAGTATTGAAATGCCACTATCCCTTTTTGTGCTGGCATCCCGCTGGATGTGCCGTAACTGCAGTTCCCATTGGGGGTGAGTGACCGGCAGGGCGAATAGGAAGTGGCGTACATGTTCAAAACCCGGTAATATTCGAAGGTCACACCGTCCACCGTTGTCGTGCGGATGACGATCTTCGTCCCGATTCCCATGATGCTGTCCTGCGGCGGACGGACAATACTCTCACTTTCAGATTCCTGCGAGACTTGCACGCCGTCCTCACTGCGGGTGCGGGTTCGGGCAATTGCCAGTCCCGGCTCTCCTCCCTGCACAAGCTCCTGATGATCGAGTTCCACATCCGCGGAAAGTTCGGTGCGGGTGTTGAACGGGATGGTTCTCTGGGTCAGGATGACCGACTCGACTACGCGCACAATGCGGATTTGACCATCTTCGGGCAGCGGCGCGGACTCGTCCGGTAGGCTGTAATCCAGCCCAACCAGCGGTACGCCAGCCTCAGCCAACACCTGCCCCACCGTAGCTGCCATGGAGCGCGTGCGCACCTGGGTCCCGTCCACTGTGATGACAACCTCGTGCCCAGGCTGGTAAGTGACGGTCAGTGGACCGTTGATGGACGTTTCAGCAGGCGGGTGGAACCGGTCGGAAGCATAGAGCGTGTAACCGGCTTCGGCCAGCGCTTGGCCGATGGTTAGCGCAGAAGTTTGGATCGTTTGTTGTCCATCCGATGTGACGACGGTCAACGCCACTGCGCGGCGGATGGTTAATACGTAGGATTTGGCATTCGGGAGGGCTGTTTCGAGCGAGGCGGAAGAACCGAGATAGAGCAGGCGGTCATTTATAGCAAGGGTGATATTTGCCTCGGCAAGGATCTCTTTCGGGATGGTTTTAGTAGTGGAAAGAGAAAGTATCTGTTCCCCATCCAGGATGGTGACAGTTGTGACAGGGGTGGCGGAGATAGCGCGCGGCTGGCAGGCAGCGATGAACAGCACGAGTGCCGGAATCAGCCAAACAATCTTCTTCATGTGGACAATTCTAACAGATTATGGTTTCCCCTTCTGCTCCCACAACTGCCGCGTCAACTGGATATGACCGGTATGCACGGCAGTATGCTCGAGGGCATGCGCCAGGCACCACCCTGCGGTAAATGTTTTACCATTGCGTGGAGATTGGCGAACAGCCTCCAGATCGGGTAAGGAAAAACCGGTTAATGCCTGCTTGGCATAATCATCAGCAGAGACCAGGTGCTCCTTCAACGCCTCTGCACCTACGCCTTGTGTCCGGAACTCAGCTTCACGGTCACGGCCAGGCGGCTCATTCAATGCCACTCCAATCCAATAGCGTTCTGCGCCGGTCAGATGGACAACCAGCACGGCTATGGAATTCATATCCGGGCCGGGAACCCAGTCGAGTGCATCAGAGGGGATTCCATCCAAGGTCTTCTTGATTTCAGCATGCAACTTGTCAAAGAGATCAAAGAGATCATCGTAGAATACAGACATTTCAGCCTCCACCAAAATTATAGCCTATTCGGGTAAAATCAAGCTATGCCTGAATTAATTTCCAGTCATGCCAATCCTCTCGTCAAACAAATCCGTTCCCTACGTCAGAAAAAGGGGCGCGAGGAGACCGGGTTGTTCCTGGTCGAAGGCATCCACCATGTCGGTGAAGCCATCGAAGCCGGCTGGGACCTGGAGACGCTGGTCTACGCACCGGACCTGCTGTCCAGCGACTTCGCCCGTCACCTGGTGGACGGGCAGTCCCACCGCGGCTTGCGCTGCGTTAAACTCACTCGCGACCTGTTTACCCTCATCGCCGGGAAGGATAACCCGCAGGGAATCCTTGCCACCGTCCGCCAGCGGCAGCTAAGCATGGATGGAATCTCACCAGAGAATTTTCGCTGGGGCGCGGCAGCGGTCTCGCCACAGGACCCCGGCAATGTTGGAACGATCCTGCGCACCCTGGAGGCGGTCGGTGCTGATGATTTATTCCTGCTGAACGGCGGCGTGGAACTGTATCACCCTTCCGTAGTGCGAGCCAGTATGGGGACTCTATTCTGGAAACCGGTGGTACAGGGATCATTTAAAGAATTCCTGCAGTGGAGGCGAAAGAACGACTATCAACTGGTCGGCTCATCCGCACATGCCGAGACCGATTATCGGGAGTTCCGGAGGGGAAACAAACCTACCATTCTTCTACTCGGGAATGAGCAAAAGGGTCTTTCCCCGGAACAAATCGCAGCCTGCGATGTGGTTGTATCCATGCCGATGAAGGGGCGCGTCAGTTCTCTGAACCTGGCAGTAGCCGCGGGGATATTGTTGTACCAGATGATGGAAAATAAATAGAGGCGCAGGTTATGCGCCCCTAAAAGTGACGGGAGCAGGTTACGGGTTCGAAATCAATCGGGTGGCAGACTCACTGCTGCCCAATTTTATTAGAACGCGTCCTCGTCTTCCTCCCAAGTGTCCTCTTCCTCGTCGTCGGAATCCTCTTCTTCCCACTCTTCCAGTTCCTCTTCTTCCCAATTTTCATCTTTGGTTGCCGCTTCTTCGTTGGGAGAAAAGGTGGCGCAGCCAGTATCGGGGTCCAGTTCGACCGCCGCGGCGCCGCAATAGCCGTCGTCTACGAAAACACAATCAATGTAATGGCAGCGGATGCGAGGCATGAATTCCTCCTAATATGCAGTTTGTTTGATTAGCCGGATAATAGCTAGGATGAGAATCGAGGTGATGATGACCGCCGAAGTCACACAGAATGGGCATACGGAATGGATAACGTAGAGCTCGAGCCAGGTCAGGTAAGCCGAAAAAGCCACACCCGCCATGCTGATCCCAAAAATTGCCAACCCTCCATTATTTTTCGCGATTTCGAGCCGCGGTTCCAGCAGCAAGATGCCGGCAATGACCAGGAAGGCGAGGATCCCAAACGCGGAGACCGGAATCCCGCCAATTTCAGAATAAGGGCTGAAATTGACATTATGACAGCCGCCGTTTCCCAGGCACATGGCGTTAATGCTTGTCAATTTATAAACGAGCAAATAAGTGGCATCCAGAACTCCCAGACAGGCGAGTACAAAAGTGGCCCAATAGAAAGCAGGACCGGTTTTATCATGTTGAGTGGGCTTTATGCGATGAGCCATATATCTATGTCCGAGTTTGCAGGCAGCGATTTTACCCCAGAGGGCACAATCAGTAAAGCGTTTGCCTGCACCAAAGAGAGGATATTTCCGGAACCCTGGTCTCCGGTCAGCCGGGCCATCAGGCGTCCATTTTCCTGGCTGACCACTGCACGCAGGTAGGATTCGCGCCCGTCGGATTCTAGGGGCTCGACCAGGCAGGCTACCTGGTGCGGGCGGGGTTGTACCTCCAGCCCGCTCAGTTTCTCCAGGGCGGGTCTAACGAAGACTTCGAATCCGACAAATGCTGAAACAGGATTTCCCGGTAACCCTATGAACGGGACGCCGCGGTACCTGCCAAAAGCCAGCGGTTTCCCGGGGCGCATGTTGACTTTCCAGAAGTCAAGCTCTCCATCTTCCTCGATGACAGACTTGACGTAATCGAATGCACCGACGCTGACTCCCGCCGATGAAACGATCACATCCGCTTTTACTTCCACCGCTTGATCCAGACGGGAGCGGATATCTACTTCCGAATCATCCGCCACACCCAACCGGATGAGTTCCACTCCCGCCTCTTCAGCCAAGGCTGCCAGGGTATATGAATTGGATTCATGAATTTTTCCTGGAGTAAGGGGAGTCTCCACCGGTAAAAGTTCATCTCCGCTGGAGAGCAGGGCCAGCCGTGGCTGCCGGTGGACCTGCACTTCTGCTTCGCCAAGCATGGCTAACAAGCCGATTTCCTGTGCCCGCAGGTGCATTCCCGCCGACAGGACCATGTCGCCGGTGTGCAGGTTGTCGCCTGCGCGGCGGATGTTTTCACCTGGCTGAATGGCCTTATGGATCGTCACCACCTGCGGGGCGGGCGTGCCGGGGGCGCGCACGCTGAAGTCGGTATCTTCGACCATGACCACAGCCTCCGTTCCGGGAGGCAGGGAAGCGCCGGTCATGATGCGGGCGCACTCACCGGGCTGGAGGGGCTTGCTGGTGGTGCTCCCTGCGCGGATATCAGCAACCACCTTCAGGGTTCGGGGGGAGGCGCAATCTACTGCGTGCAAGGCAAAACCGTCTACAGAGGAATTATCGAAAAGGGGAAGGTCAGTCTTGGCTTTGATGTCCCGAGCCAGGACGCGCCCGGCTGCGCGGTTGAGCGAAACGGTCTGGGTTTCGACCGGCGAGAAAACTGCCAGGATGCGTTCATGGGCTTCCGATACACTTAACATAAACTAATATCGCCGCTCCTTATTGAAAGCGGCGACATTATACCATGCAGGCAAGGGAAGTCAACTACCCGTTCTTCTGCTGGAACTCTTTCATGAACTTAACCAGTTCCTGGGCTGCCTCCACAGGCAGGGCGTTGTAGAGCGAAGCGCGCATCCCGCCAACCGAACGATGACCCTTAAGTCCGATCATATCGCGCTTCTTGGCTTCACCGGCAAATTGATCTTCCAACTGCTCGTTGGGCAGGCGGAAGGTGACGTTCATGACAGAACGGTCGGATTTGGCATGGCCCTTGTAGAACCCGCCGGATTCGTCGATGGCTTTGTAGACCAGCCCAGCCTTGGTCTGGTTGCGCTTGGAAATTCCTTCCAGGCCGCCGATGCCCTTGGCCCATTTCAGCACCAGTCCAACAATATAGATGGACCAGCACGGCGGGGTGTTGAGCAGGGAATTCTCTTCGGCCAGGGCTTTATAGTCAAGCAGGTTGGGAAGGTTGGCCGGGACTTTTTCCAGCAGGTCGTCGCGGATGATGCAGACCACCACGCCAGCCGGACCGGCGTTCTTCTGCGCGCCGGCGTAGATCATGGCATACTTTGAAACGTCGATCGGGCGACTGATAAAATCGGACGAAGCGTCGCAGATAAGCGGCACGCCCGCCGGTGGGATCGGTTCGGTGAAGTATTCCACGCCGTGGATGGTCTCGTTGGAGGTGAAGTGCAAGTACGCAGCCTGCGGGTCCAGTTTGAGTTCGGACTGGGTCGGGAGGCGGTTAAAATTTTCTGCCTCGAGGTTGGCCGCGGCTTTGGCAATCCCGAGTTTTTGCGATTCCTTGAAGGCTTTCTTACTCCACGTCCCGATAACGATGTAGTCCGCTGAAGCCCCCGCTGGACGGAAGTTCATCGGGAGCATGGCAAATTGCAGGCTGGCGCCACCTTGCAGGAACAAGATCTTGTAATTTGCCGGGATGCCGAGCAGGTCGTGCAGGTCTGCCTGCGCGTCGGTGACCATGGCTTCGAATTCCTTCGAGCGGTGACTGATCTCCATCACCGACATGCCGGTGCCTTTGTAATCGAGTATCTCCGCCTGCGCCTGCTGGAGCACTTCCAATGGCAGGACGGCCGGGCCGGGGTTGAAATTATGAATTCGTTTGGTCATTTTCATCTCCTGTGATTGAAAAAGCAATTTTCCTATATCTTGTGTTCAGATTATAGTCCACACCCGCTCTTTCGCACACTAACAATCGACACCGTCCGCACATGAAGGAAATCAGTTGACAATCAAATACGCCATGTTACAATATTTTCGTGAAACGGCTTAATTCCATCCATAGGGAGATACGAGCCTCCGGCTCGTGTGGCTCTGTTATTAATTTAACATCCAAAATAGGAGAAATAACATGAAAATCCTGGTCTGCGACAAAACCGAATCGGATGCCATTGAGAAAATGCGCCTCGCCGGTCTGACGGTGGACACAAACTTCGAGATCACCCCCGAGGAACTCCCGACCATTCTGCCGGACTATGACGGTTGCGTGGTGCGTTCCCGCACCAAGATCCGGCAACCGTTAATTGACGTTTGTCCCAACCTGAAGATCATCGTGCGCGGCGGCGTTGGCCTGGATACCATTGACGCTGACTATGCCCGCTCGAAGGGTATCACCGTCATGAACACGCCCAAAGCCTCATCCGCTTCGGTGGCTGAACTGGCGATTGGTTACATGTTCATGCTGGCCCGCAATCTCTACAAAGCATCCTCGACCATGAAAGCCGAAAAATGGGACAAGAAAGCCTTCGAAGGCGACGAGATTAGCGGCAAGACACTCGGCCTCATCGGTATCGGTAACATTGGCAGGGAAGTTGCCAGGCGCGCCAACGCCCTCGGCATGACCGTTATCGCTTGCGACCCGTACATAAAGGAAGCCGAAGGCGTCAGACTGGTCGCACTGGACGAACTGCTGGCCAGGTCTGATTACATCAGCCTGCATCTCCCCAAGACCAAAGAATCAGCAGATATGCTTGGTAAAGCCCAGTTTGGGAAAATGAGAACTGGTGTGCGCATCATCAACTGCGCCCGCGGTGGCATCATCAACGAAGCAGTTCTCCACGAAGCCCTAACCAGTGGCAAGGTGGCTGGTGCGGCGCTGGACGTTTACGCCGAGGAACCGCCCACAGACTGGAAACTGGCAAAAATGGATAACGTTATCTGCTCACCACACATCGGTGCGGCCACTAGGGAAGCCCAGGGTCGCGTGGGAGCTGAGGTGGCAGAGAAACTCATCGAGTTCGCAGAGAGTCATTAAGAAGCCGATGAGCACGGAAAAAAGTGTAAGAAATCCGTGTGAGTCGCCGTTCATCCTCGTCCCAATAGGTTAATACTAATGGGTTAATAAAATGAAAACTTATGACGACATCGGTATCCAGATCCCCCAGATCTGCCTGCCAAAGAAAGGCACCGACCTGACAAAATGGGCGGTTATCGCCTGCGACCAGTTCACCTCCGAACCGGAATACTGGCAGGAAGCGGGAAAAATAGTCGGTAAGGCACCCTCCACCTATAACCTCGTCCTGCCTGAGGTCTTTCTCGAAAAACCGGGCGAATCCGTACGCATCCAGAGCATCCAAGCCACCATGCGTGCATACTTGGACAAAGGCATTCTCCAGCCCCGCGAAGGACTCATCTACGTTGAACGGACTGCCCTTGGCAAGACCCGTCGAGGCATCGTCCTATGCCTCGACTTGGAACGCTACGACTTCACCAAAGGGTCCACCAGCCTGATCCGAGCCACCGAAGGTACAATTGTCGAGCGCCTGCCACCCCGGATGAAGATCCGCACCGGAGCAGCGCTGGAACTGCCCCATATTCTTGTCTTGATTGACGACCCGGAACGGACCGTCATCGAGCCAGTGGAGAAAGCCAGGAGCGGTTTGGAAAAAATCTACGATTTCGAGCTGATGCTCGGTTCAGGCCACCTGACTGGCTATGCCGTCAACGAGGTGCTGGAGGCGCAGGTGGTCGCCTCCCTGCGTAACCTGGCGAAGCCGGATGTCTTTGCAGCAAAGTATGGCATCAACCGGGATAAACCTGTTCTGCTGTTCGCCATGGGCGACGGCAACCACTCGTTTGCAACAGCCAAGGCCGTCTGGGAAAGGTTGAAGCCTGAGGTGGGTCTGAGCCACCCAGCCCGTTACGCCTTGGTTGAGATCGAAAATGTCCACGATGAAGCGCTGGAGTTCGAACCCATCCACCGGGTGCTGTTTGGATTGAAACGCGATATCTTCGCCGCACTGAAAGGCTGGTTCGGCGCAAATTTCAAGTACACACTGGTTGCCAGCGCTGAAGAAATGGTCAAGACAGTAGACGAGGCTAGAGGTCTGCTGCAGGTTATCGGTCTGGTTGGCGGCGGGAAAATGTTTGGGATCATTGAGATCGCCTACCCACCCTCCATTTTGCCGGTTGGTACGCTGCAGGTGTTCCTTGACCCATTCATTTTAGAGGGCGGTGCGGACAAGATTGACTACGTCCATGGTGAGGAGATCGTCTGCAAGCTGGGCGCGCAGCCGGGCCATGCCGGTTTCTACGTCCCCGGCATGCACAAGTCCGACTTGTTCAAGACGGTAATCCTGGATGGAGCTTTGCCGCGCAAGTCTTTTTCGATGGGCGAGGCAAAGGAAAAGCGGTTCTACATGGAAGCGAGAAAGATCATTTAGCCACGATGGCAAGAAAGAAAGAGCCGGTCTCAGCGACCGGCTCTTAGTCTTTCCAATGCAGCTTCGAAATCTTCTGGGTGGGGGGCGGCAAAAGACACCTGTTCGCCGGTGGCAGGATGCGTGAACGTCAGCGACTGGGCATGCAAGGCGGGGCGGGCGATCAGCTCCGTTTTGGGTGCGCTGTAGAGCGTGTCCCCCAGCAGGGGGAAGCCCAGCGCGTAAGCGTGAACGCGCACCTGGTGCGTCCGGCCAGTGGCCGGAACAGCTTCCAGCAGGCTGAATCCGCCATTGCGCTCCAACACGCGGAACGACGTCTCGGAGGGCTTGCCTTTACTGTGATCCACCACCGTACGATGACTGTGACCCACATCCGCGCGCAGCGGGTGGCGTGCGGTGTGCTGGTCCCATTCTGGCTCGCCAATGGCGATGGCGTGGTACACCTTTTTCGCCTCATGCTGTTCGAATTGCATATTCAACGACCGGTGGGCTTCCGCCGTGCGGGCAATGACCATCACCCCGCTGGTGATTTTGTCCAGCCGGTGGACGACCCATAGTTTCCCATGTTGCTCTTCGAGCAGCCTGACCAGGTAGGGGGCATTCTTTTCCCATCCATCCGGCAGAACTGGCATGCCGGCGGGTTTGTTTACGATAAGAAGATCTGTATCTTCATGCAGGATAAGTATTTTAGTGGTGCTGGAGCCCATAATGGTAATTGTACCAGCAGGGATCCTTTCTTATCCATCTCGGTAAGTAATGAAGCAAAGAAAGGCTTTCGGTGGCCGTTTCGCACCCATCGCACGCTTTTCTCCGACCAGTTCTCCGCGGTTAAAAACCCATATTTGAGAAAGGGGTGCCAGAGGTCAAGATCTACTTGAGCCGATATGAGGAGATATTTCCTTCCGAACTTATCGCAACCCCTGGGCTGGGATGTGGAAAACTCCGCTGGATTCGACCAGCGACATGTCTCAATGTAATTGTGATCCCCAGCCCGGCCATTTCCACCCAGGTTGTCAGGCTGTGGCTTTCGGGATATGCACGCCGCAGGCGGTATCCGTCGCGCTGGATGGCATTCAGGAACCATTCGAAGCGGGCGCAATACCAGGCCCCGGCCAGTTTGCAGCGCAGGACCTCCAGAGTGTCAATATAGCGCTTCCCCGCCTGGAAACAGACCCTGGCTCGTTCCACTTGGTCGCGCACCCAAAAACGGAAGGTTTCGCTTTCAACATCTTCCAGACAAATGCCGTCCCTCTGGATGTCTTCGGCGGGGATGTTGACAAATCCGGCTGGCAGGTCTTCCAGCGTATCCCGTAGCATATGTACAAGGTGCGCGCCAACGACCGCCAGGGTGCGGTCCGGAGTTTTGGGATAGGGATGGCCATTTCCGATGAAGTATTGGATGCCATCCATCACCGCGGTTGCAAGCCAGGTCGTGTAGGCAGTCAGCTCGTGGCAGGATACCAGCCGTCCATTGCGGTTGGCATCGAACTCGATGACCGCCATGAAATTATTGATGAAGGAACGCAGCCCGCTGTCGGGACCCCGGTCGTGGGTGATCAGGTCGGCGAGCATCTCCTCCTCCGGGCATAAATCCGCCGATCGACTGCCCCCGTACAAATTCTCGATGAGCATCTTTTGCCTGGCGATGAAAGCAATCCGCTCAGTGCTGAAATGCAGTGAGATATCGACCACATCGTCTACCCAGCGGAAGTATGCGTAAGCGCGCAGGCAGTCGTCCACCAGATCCCGGTCAGCCAGGAGTAGGGCGGTCAGATAAGATTGCTTGCTGCCGGTCCAGGTAATCGTATGGGCCAGAGCTGCGGTGGTATTCATAATGTGCCTCTCCTCCCCGCCCCTAGCCGAGGCGGCGTTTGCGAAGCATCCCCGTGGGACAAGCTGCCATCGGCTGCTTCAGCGCCGCATGGCGCCGAAGATCCATTTCGGGGCAGTAAAACGTTGTTATTTTCCGGCTTCCTCCAGGATGCGCCGGGCGGTCAAACGGGCCGAGACGAGCACCGTCGGCACTCCCGTTCCAGGATGCGTGCTCGCCCCGACAAAATAGAGATTGCGGTAGTGCCTGTGCCGGTTGTGCGGGCGGAAGTAGGCCATCTGGGTGAGCTTATGGCTTAGACCATGGGCGGAGCCGCGTGTCAGGTTGTAGCGGTTTTGCCAGTCCTGGGGAGCGAAATTCACCTCCACTTTAATGTGCGACTCGAGATCGGCCATGCCTAGCTGGGCTAATCGCGCAAGTATGAAGGCTCGCGCCCGGGCCTGGATCCTAGGCCAATCCTGTGGGTTCCTGTCATTTAAATGGCCGACCGGAACAGCTACATACAGCGTGTCGTGGCCAACCGGAGCCGCAGACGGGTCCATGCGTACAGGCGCATGGATGTAGAAATTCGGCTCTTCCGGCATGGTTGTGCCTTCGAAAATATCTTCGAAACCCTGGCGGTAATCGCCCGAGAAGAACAGGTTGTGCGGCCCCAGTTGAGGAAACTGTTTGTCCAGACCCCAGTAGAACATGACCGTTGAGCAGCCATACTCTTTGCGGTCAATGCGGTTTGCTTCACCGTCGTCGGGCAGCAGTTGGCGGTAGACATACCCCAGGTCCGCGTTCGC
>CAIQQN010000261.1 GCA_903873975.1 uncultured Anaerolineales bacterium | reverse complement strand
CACGCCGGTCGAGGATATCGAGCGCCAGTTCGGCCAGGAGATGGGCAATATGCCACTTCGGAAAAATACCGCCCTTGCCACGCTGTATCCAGAAAGACATCTCCCGAACCGAGCCCGGTAAAGGCTTCCACTGCTCGTGTCGACGCCGCCTCTCCCAATCCGGAAAGCGAAAACCAAGGATGGCGACCAGCGCGGCAATGCCCAGAGCAACCACCCAGTAAGCAGCCTGCGGGAAGGCTCCGTAATATCCTTTAACCAACCAGATGAACCTCGCCAGCGGGATGATGACCCATTCCTGCACTGCCCCGCGCAGCAGGAATGCCAGCAGGGCAACTGCGATCAATGCCAGAGCAGGGAAAATGGCATTCCTGGTTTTCATTTTGCCTCCTGGCAATAATCCACGATGGCGGTGAGACAATCCACGGCTTCCTGGATGTCTTTGCGGGTGGAGGTCTTGTCTCCGTAGCGCACGCGCTCGAAGAGCGCAGTCAAGCGGTAGACTGCTGCACGCGGCAGATGAGTCGAGACCAGGTAATCAGCGAATTCCGCCGGGGTCATACTCTCACGGCGGCGGATACCGCGCCAATCGGCCACCGCTCTGTTCATACGGTAATAAGAATTCAAAATGGCATCACCCCAATCCTTCCCGGCTTGGATGTCGTCCAATGCAGACTGGGCAATTTCAGCCAGTGCATCATAAGGCGCACCTATTTTTCTCTTACGCCATACCAGCCACCCCCAAACACCCGCAACAGCCAGCAAGATGATCAGCGCCACCAGATAGGAAGTCCAGGAAGAGACCTGTGGCGGGATGAATACTGACGGGGTGACTTCCGGCCAGGGAGTAACGGTTGGGCCTGGCACAGGGGAGATGAGTGCTTTCCCGGGGCTTTCTGGCGGTGGTTTCAATGATTTCCCCAGGCTGATCCTCGAAAGGATCAGGAAAACGATGAACCCGGCCAGGACTAGCCACGCTAGCGCCTTTAAGAATTTCTTTCTCTGATCCCGAGGCAGGAGAAAGTACAGAATTATCAGCAGCGCTATAAAAAAAACCACCACAAAAATGAGACCATTCCAGGCCGGCAGCCCTGCCGGTGGAATGGCCTCGGCTTTCTGAATATACGTAAAGGGCTTGGCTGGTTTTAATTCGAGACCACCCAGACTGGCAATCAAATAGATGATGACCAGAATGGACAATCCTCCCAGGATCAGGATGGCGGTTTTACTGCCAAAGAATTTCTTCATCACGAGCACCAGGGTTGTATTTTACTATACAAGGGTCCAAGGGCTGTTGTTCCGATACCAGTATAGTGTTCCAAGCCAATCCAGCAGGGAATACCACAGGGTGGTTTCAGCCCACCCTGTCGAATGGATTCATCGCCATGTTATACTCGGTCATGCTGGACCGCCAAAGGAGAACCCATGCCTGAATCCTTGCTCTTCAAGAATAAGATAACCCTGGTCACCGGTTCAGGGCGCGGTATCGGGCGCGCAATCGCCCTCTATTTTGCACAGAATGGAGCGGATGTGGTGGTCAACTTCTTCCGTAACCGCGCTCCGGCGGAAGAAACCGCCCATGAAATCGAGGCGCTTGGACGCCGCGTCCTGCTCGTCAAGGCGGACGTGGGCGACCTGGACGATCTGAACCAGCTTTTCGACGAAATCGAGCAGGCCTTCGGCGGACTCGATATCTTCATCCACAATGCCGCCTCGGGGTATAACCGTCCGGTGCTGGAGCAAAAACCCAAAGGCTGGGATTGGACGATGAACATCAACGCCCGGTCGCTGTTGTTTGCAGCCCAACGTGCCGTCCCGCTGATGGAGAAGCGCGGCGGCGGGAGAATCGTCAGCATCTCCAGCCCGGGATCGAGCCGCGTCCTTCCAGATTACGTGGTCGTTGGAGCCAGCAAAGCCGCCATCGAAAGTCTCACCCGCTACCTGGCCGTGGAACTTGCGCAGACGAACATTATCGTCAACGCAGTCTCGCCAGGTATGATCGAGACTGAAGCCCTGAAACACTTCAAACCATTGGCGGATGGAAGCAAGCTACAGAAAGCCATTGCTGCCACGCCTGCCGGCCGACTGGTCACGCCGCAGGATGTGGCCGAAGTGGTGGCCTTCTTATGCACTCCCGCCTCCAGTATGATACGCGGGCAAGTCATCGTTGTAGATGGGGGCTATACTCTCCCGGCAGATTAATTTAGAATTAATTTATCTAAATTATAATATTTGGCGCAAGGACACCTTTATCCGTCACCTACGCCCAAGGAGAGCGCAAATGAAAACCAAGTTATTCTTAATCCTGCTTGCTGTAATATTTCTGGTTGCCTGTGGACCAAAAGCCGGTCCCACCCCTGCCGGGACTTTGCCACCCGCCCAGTCTAGCGAAGCTAAAGTTTCCATTGCAAACTTTGCTTTCGATCCAGTTGCCCTGACCGTAACAACCGGCACGACTGTCACCTGGACCAACAATGACACTGTCGCCCACAATATCGCGGGCGATGATGGTTCGTGGGGTTCCAACAGTCTTGCCACCGGTGATACATATTCCTTTACTTTTACCAAGTCTGGGACTTTTTCCTATCATTGCGGCGTCCACCCATCCATGAAGGCCACAATAACTGTCGTCACCCCGTACCCGTAATCCACCAACAACTCCTATTTTCTGTCATACACGCTTATTCCCCAGGAGCCCAGAGAACCTGCCGCCAGACATGATGCTTTTGTGTTAGAATAAGCGCACTTGCAGTAGGATTTGTGTGTGGATATACCGCCAGACCTGTACAAGGCTGGCGGCTTTTTCATAGCCCGCTGCCCAATTCAGAAGGAGACGAGATAAGGATGGAAACAAAAATCTATGTAGGCAACCTGTCCTACGACACCAAAGAAGAAGATCTGCGCGAACTTTTCGCACAGGCAGGGACGGTTGCTTCGGTGGCTCTGATCAAAGACCGCGACACAGGCCAGTCCAAGGGCTTCGCGTTCATAGAAATGAGCAACCAGAGTGAGGCCGAAAAGGCCATCCAGATGTTCAACAGCTACAGCCTGGCGAATCGCCCGCTGAAGGTCAACCTGGCCCGACCGAGGGAAGAACGCAGTTTCGGCGGCGGCGGATATGGCGACAGACGCAGCGGCCCCGGTGGGGGTTTTGGTCGTGGCGGACCCGGCGGTGGAAAGAGTCGCCGCGGACCCGGCAATGCTGGCGGCCAACGCAGATATTAGTCAAACGAACTCCCGCAGGATTACCCTGCGGGAGTTTTTTTTATTTTTAACCAATCAAAATGGCTCGCGCCGGAGCACCATCTGACCCGACCAGTTTCAATGGCAGGCAATATAAATCATAGATTCCCGGTGAGACGGCGCTCAAGTCCACCCCCTCCAGGATGATCATGCCCGGTTTGAGCAACACCTGGTGGGTCGGGATGCTCTGTTCATAAGGCGCGATTGATAGGTAGTCAATCCCGACCAGTTTCACGCCGGTCCGCACCAGCCACTCGGCCCCGTCCACAGAGATACCCACGAAATCCTTGACGAATTCCTTTTCGCGGCGTTCCCACAGACGGGAATTGCGGGTTTTTAGCAGCAGGCGCGAAGTGCCGGAAGGGATCGCCGCCTTCTCCAGAATATCGGCGGTGATCAAGTCCACATCCTCCGGTATCTGGATCACTTGTGCCGGGCCAGTCATCACATCCAGCGACAAGGCCTCCACGGTGCGATGATCATTCAGGAAATGATGGGGGGCATCCACGTGTGTGCCGGTGTGAACGCTGGACCCCAGACGCGAGATATTATCATGGGCACCGGCATCCATCGAGGAAACCTGTTCCAGCACCACCGGCGGATCACCGGGCCAGACGGGCAGAGCGGGAGAAATGGGGAGAGAAATATCATAGATTTTCATACAACCCTCCGTGAAAAGTGCTCTTTACCAGTCCCCCGCAGCGAATATCTTTTGCAAGAACTCCAGGCGCTCCGGCCCTGTCATCGGGCGGGGACGGGCATAATCTTCGATAATGTAGGTTAACAATTCAGTGCTGATATAGCGGCCATCATAAAAAACGTGCCAGTCCACAAATACATTACGGGTATCATAAATCACACTCCCATCCGGCATCAGGTGGGACATCTGGTCAAAAAACAAGTTGCCCAAGCCATAATGGATGAATGAGGTTCCATCGAACTCCATCGCCGCCGGGACATGGGCTTGGCTGCCACTGACGACCACCGCCCCGGCATCAGCCATCCTGCGAAAATCGCGCTGTTCGTAATCGGTGGGCTCAGGTTGGTAATATTCGTTATACTGGAAAGTCATAATCGGCAAGTAACCTGCCGAGCGCAGATCGCCAATTTCAGCCGACAACTGATCAAAATCACAGGGCGTCGAACCGGGAATCGCATCCGTCGCCCAGTCGCTGGGGGGACCGGCATAGTTGCAACCGACGAAAGCCAGTTTGTTACCGTGGTCTACCACCAGCGCGGGTTGGAGCGAATCCTGCAAGTTCCGCCCGCCGCCAAAGTACAGCCAGCCGCGCTGGTCATACATGTCGAGGGTGGTCAAAGCTGCCTCCGGACCGTAATCCAGCAAGTGGTTGCCAGTCAGTTCCACAACGTCGGTACCCACATCTTCCAGCAGGGCAATGTAACGCGGGTCGCTGCAAAACTGTAAACTATCCGTGAATGGATCTGGTGTCGGGCAGCCCGCCATGAACGGGACCTCGTTGCTGATGTGGGTAATATCGGCGGTGCGCAGCACCGCACGGATCTCCTCACCCGGGTACAGGACACCGTGACGTTCCATCCGGTCGGCAGTGGCGCGCACCAGTGCTGTGACGCCGGTCATCGCCACGACGGTCAATTTATCCGAATCGCGGTTGGTAGGTAAGAGCGGGAAGACCGCCGGTTGCAAACTGAAACTGATCTTCAACGGATAGGCGGCTGCGTTGAAATCGTTGTGGACCGGGGACTGACCGTCCACACTGAGGACCTTCCAGCGCGATTCCAGCTTTTCGAACGGGATGATGCCCCAGGCCGGACGTCCTGCCCAGGCAGAGTCGACCAACTGGTCCGCGGCTGCCACGTGCACAGACCCGTCAGCCGGTGCGCCCCAAAGCGCGCTGAACGCGGCGAGGGTGGGTTCATCCATCCATAGCGGTCGCCCGGCAAAGGGTCCGGCGTCCGCACCGGCCCAGGCATTTTGGATATCGGTAAGCGAGACGCTGTCCGTCGTGGTCGGGAAAGGAGCAACGAGGGCATAGATCCAGGTGGCAGATTTGGAATCCGATAACGAGGAAACATCCAGGCGGACGGTCGCGCTGGCATCATCGGCCGCCAACGGCAGACCGGAAACCAAGGCAAACTGGCGCAAATAATCCGGGACAGCCGGGGAAATCCAGAGATAAGGCGTAACAGGCGTCTGAGTGGATTCACCGGAAATTGGCATGACAGTGACAGTCGGTTGCGGAACATAACCTTCAGGTTGGAAGGGCGTCGGGGTGGAAATACCAGAAACAGCCAACGGGGAAGGGGTTTCATTGTTCAAAGCGGGACTTCCCCACAGCGGATTGCAAGCAGCAAGGAAAAGGATACACGATAAAGCAAATAGACGTGAAAGCAGATCCTTACTTCCCACTGTGCTCCTCCGCTTCACTCCGCGTCCAATCGTAATTCCGCCAGGGTGAATTTTTTCAGTGCGCCGGACTCTATTGTCACACCCAGACCGGGGCCAGATGGCACGTCAATGGTACTGTCAGGGTTAAGCGTAAAACGCTCGCAGGTAATGTCTTCGGTATAGTAACGATTGGAAGCCGAGATGTCGCCCGGCAAGACGAAACCGGGCAGGGATGCCAACGCCAGGTTGGATGCGCGCCCCACGCCTGTCTCAAGCATCCCCCCGCACCAAACCGGCATGCCCCGCTCCCGGCACAGGTCGTGGATGAGGACCGCCTGGCTTAGCCCGCCAACCCGCCCGGCCTTGATATTGATAATTTTGCAGGCTTCCATCTCCAACGCATAACGTGCATGGCGAAGCGTGATAATACTCTCATCCAGACATACCGGAGTACGCAATTCCTTTTGCAGTTTGCGATGATCCCAGATATCGTCTTCGTTGAGCGGTTGTTCGATGAGCAACAGGTCCAACAGGTCCAAAGGTTTTAAGCTCTCCCAAGTGGCAAGAGAGTAAGCCGAATTGGCGTCCACCTGGAGCTTGATGGTCAGGAAAGCTTCGCGAACAGCAGTCGTGTCGCCCACGTCGCGCCCAGGTTTGATCTTGATCTTGATGCGCCCATAACCTGCCGCGAGGTATTTCTCCACTGTTTTTACCAGTACCTCGGGCGAGGTCTGTAACCCCACCGAGACCCCAACCTGCACCCGATCCCGGATACCGCCCAACATCTCCCGCAGAGGACGACCCTCGAGCTTGCCGCGCAAATCCCAGAGCGCCATCTCCACTCCAGCTTTAGCCAGGTGATGGCCGCGGATATGCTCCACACGACGCTGGAAGTGCTCTGCCTCGTCACTGTCCCGGCCAAGCAGGAGTGGGGCAATAAACTCTTTCATAATATGCCAGGCGGTGCCAACCGTTTCATAAGAATAGCCCGGATCCCGGTCAGCCACACATTCGCCATAACCGGTCAAGCCCTCAGACTGGATGGAGATGAGGATACACTCGCGGTCGGTCGTCCGGCCAAAGGATGTCTCGAAGGGGGCAACAAGCGGCATTCGCAGATGGTGAAGGGTAAGAGAGTCGAGTTTCATTTTGCAGCCTTCCCGGTTCATAGAAGCCGGTTGTAAGATTCCCCGGCCTTCTGGTCGAAAGACTATGCAATTATAGTGCAATGCAGTGAAATCCTGCCAATATAGACTTGAGGTTCAATGGGATTTCTCGTGATCAAAGGAAAGAAGTGGGGATGTTGGGGGGCAATGGATGCCAGCCACTTAGGGGCCTGTCACTTTATGCGCTCAAGGAATGCCTCTTAAGACGAGATAATAAAAAAGGTACCCCGTTGTCAACAGAGTACCTTTTCATTACACAAAGTAAAAGGTATCAGGAGGTTACCAAATAAGAGTTAATCTTGGAAAAGACGTTGCCGATGACCGGGCCGAGGATTAACAAAACAGCAATGACAACAACAGCAACCAAAACAAGGATCAACGCATACTCGACCAGGCCCTGGCCTTTTTCCTTCGGGGCGTATAACATGGTATTTCACCTCCTTTCGCTTTTAGATTTCCCTGAAAGCCACCTCAGGGATATTTACATTATATAACTGTTCGTGCATTGAAAACAGGAAGTTATCGTAGCAGACACTTAACAGTTATGTTATGTCGGCCATTGTGGTCCTCCGGCTTGTCGAGTGATGGGAGGAGAGTGAGATACAAAAAAAAGGTACCCTGTTGAAAACAGAGTACCATTCATTCTCTAAAAGCCACAGCAATTAGACGGTGGTCAGTCTTGAATTGATCTTGCTGAAGACGTTGCCGATGACCGGGCCGAGGATCAACAAAACAGCAATGACAACGACAGCAACCAAAACAAGGATCAACGCATACTCAACCAAGCCCTGGCCTTTTTCCTTAGGGGCGAATAACATGACTTTTCACCTCCTTTCGCTTTTGGATTTCCCTGAAAGCCATTTCAGAGAT
>CAIQQN010000260.1 GCA_903873975.1 uncultured Anaerolineales bacterium | reverse complement strand
ATCAAGGTCGGCGCGACGCATCTCGGCAAGGTGCAGAAGTTCGTCCAGGGACGGTTGGAAGCCATCGAGAACGAGCTCAAGGATGAGAAACTGCGTGCCCTGGAAGCCGTCAAGATGGAAGCCGCAACGATCAAGGCGGAAGCCGACGAGCAGATGAACGCTCTGCGCAGCCAACTGGAAGACCAGACCTCCACCAGTCATGATGCGAACGCCCGTCAACGCGACGAACTGATGGAACTGCGCCCGTTCACTTTCCTGGGTGAGACCCGCTACCGCGAACTGAAACAACGCTGGGGCCAGGTCTTCCGCGCCGACATGGGTGCCGAAGCCTTTTACGATATCCTGCGCCGCCTCGACCTGGATAAACTCTCTGAAGAACTCTGGCACGAAGTTAAGACCACGAAGTCCAAGCAGAAGCGTAAGAAGGCCACTTCCCGGCTGAAGGTGGTGGAAGCTTTCCGTCGTTCTGGCAATCGCCCGGAGTGGATGATCCTGACCGTACTGCCCGTCATCCCACCAGACCTGCGCCCGATGGTGCAACTGGATGGCGGCCGCTTTGCCACGTCGGATCTGAACGATCTGTACCGGCGTGTCATCAACCGCAACAATCGTCTCAAGCGCCTGCTTGAACTCGGCGCGCCAGACGTGATTGTCCGCAACGAGAAGCGTATGTTGCAGGAAGCGGTGGATTCCCTGATCGACAACAGCCAGCGCGGCAAGGCCCTCAGCCGCCGCGGCCGGCGTGAACTCCGCTCGCTGAGTGACATGCTCAAGGGCAAGAAAGGCCGTTTCCGCCGCAACCTGCTCGGCAAGCGCGTGGATTATTCCGGCCGTTCGGTAATTGTAGTTGGCCCGCAGTTGAAACTCTATCAGTGTGGTCTGCCCAAGAGCATGGCGCTGGAACTTTTCCGCCCCTTTGTGATATCCCGGCTGGTGAGCCACAACTATGCTGCCAATGTCAAAGGAGCGCGGCGATTCATCGAGCGTAACCGGCCCGAGGTCTATGAAGCGCTCGAGGAGGTCATCAAGGACCGCCCGGTTCTGTTGAACCGTGCTCCTACGCTGCACCGCCTGGGCATCCAGGCCTTTGAGCCGATCCTGATCGAAGGTTCGGCCATCCAATTACACCCGCTGGTTTGTACCGCTTTCAACGCCGACTTCGATGGCGACCAGATGGCTGTGCATGTACCGCTGTCTGATAAGGCTGTGCAGGAGGCCCGCCGCTTGATGCTGGCTTCCAAGAACCTGCTCAAGCCCGCCGACGGCGAACCCATCATCGGTCCCTCCAAGGATATGGTACTGGGCGTGTACTACATGACGATGATGCACTCCAAGCCGCATAAGGGTGACGGGCGCGCTTTCTCGGACATGGATGACGTTGATTTAGCCTACCAGTTGGGTCAGGTGGATGTGCACAGCAAGGTCAAGGTGCGCTTGAACACCTGGTACGATGAGAAGAACAATCGCCTTCCCGAGGCGGAGATCCGCCTGCTGGACACCACTGTTGGGCGCGTTATCTTTAACCGCATCCTGCCGGAAAAAGTCCAGTTCATCAACCGGCAGTTGGAAAAAGGCGGCGTGAAAGACTTGATTGCCGAAGTGTACGAAATTTATGGCCAGGATGTGACGACTGAAACCGCCGACGGGATCAAACGCATTGGCTTCGAATATGCCATGCGTTCCGGCACTACCATCGCGGTATCCGATATTACCGTCCCGCCGCAGAAACAGGAGATTATCGAAAGGGCGCTCAAGGATGTGGAACTGGTGCAGCGTGACTTCCGGCGCGGTCTGCTGACCGAGCAGGAACAGAACGAGCGCATCATCCAGATCTGGCAGCAAACCACCAACGATGTCGCCAAAGCTGTCCGCGCGGCCCTGGACCCGGACGGTAACTTGTCCACCATGGCCAGTTCCGGCGCGACCAAAGGCGGCTTCGGCCCCATTTCGCAGCTGGCCGGTATGCGCGGTTTGATGGCGGATCCGTCTGGACGCATCATCCCGATGCCGATCCGCTCGAACTTTCGCGAGGGTCTGACCGCTCAGGAATACTTCATCTCTACGCACGGCGCACGCAAGGGCCTGGCCGATACCGCCTTGCGCACTGCTGACGCCGGTTATCTGACGCGCCGCCTGGTGGACATTGCCCAGGATATCATCATCAACGAACCCGACTGCGGCACCCACCAGGGTATCTGGATTCGCAGGAAGGACGATGTGGCCGGCCAATCCATGGCGTCACGCTTGTATGGACGCCTGGCTGCCGAGCGCGTCCTCGACCCGCAGACGGGTGAAGTGCTGGCTGAACCGGACGATATCCTTGACCGGGACCTGGCGCGCAAGATTGTCGCGGCCGACGTGGCGGAATTAAAGGTCCGTTCGGCACTGACCTGTGAATTGACTCACGGCATCTGTGCCAAATGTTACGGTCTCGACCTGGCTCGCGGCACGATGGTCGAAATGGGGTCGGCAGTCGGTATTGTGGCTGCCCAATCCATTGGTGAACCTGGCACGCAGTTGACCCTGCGTACCTTCCATACCGGCGGTGTGGCCGCGGGCGGTGACATCACCACTGGTCTACCCCGTGTGGAGGAGCTTTTCGAGGCTCGCAAACAACCGAAGGGTGAAGCGGTCGTCGCTGAGATCAAGGGCACGGTGCGTATTATCCAGTCGGACAAATATGCTGATATGCGCCTCGTCCGCGTCGAACAAAGTGAAATGATCCATGATGAGTTTGATGTGCCCAAGGAATGGAAGATCCAGGTCAAGGATGAAAGCGAGATCAAGGCAGGTGATATTATCGCCACTTTGGATGATGCCGCCATGGCCGCAGAACACGGCGGCAAGGTCCGCATCGAGAAGCGCAAGGTGTATGTCTCGCGTGAACAGCGTGAAGAGATCGAGCACGAGATCCCGACCACCCTGCGCCTGCTGGTCAAGGAAGGCGATCATGTCGAGGACGGCCAACCGCTGACCGAGGGTTCGTTGAACCCGCACCGCGTCCTGCGCGTCCAGGGACGGGAAGCCTGCCAGATGTACCTGATGACCGAGATCCAGAAGGTGTACCGCTCGCAAGGCCAGAACATCCATGACAAGCACTTCGAGGTCATCATCCGCAAGATGTTGAGCAAGGTGCAGGTCTATCGTCCGGGTGACACCCGTTACCTGCCGGGCGACGCCGTGGAACGATTGGAAGTGCAGAGAGTCAATGAACAATTGCTAGCCGAAGGGAAGACCCCGGCCAAGTTCCATGAACTGCTGCTGGGTGTGACCAAGGCTTCCCTCAGTACCGATTCGTTCCTCTCGGCCTCCTCGTTCCAGCATACCATCAAGGTGCTGGCCGGCGCAGCCATCGGTTCT
>CAIQQN010000259.1 GCA_903873975.1 uncultured Anaerolineales bacterium | reverse complement strand
GGACGATTGACCTGAGCCTCAACCTGATAGCTCCCATCACTTCAGGCAATTTCATCGGCTACTGGAAACTGCGCAATGCCTCCGGCGTTGACTTTGGCGTGGGCGCAAGCGGCACATCCGCCTTCGCGGTCAGCATTAATGTGCTCAGCTCATATGCCTCTGCATACAGTTTTGCCACGAGTGCCTGTTCTGCCACCTGGTCGAGTGGAGCGGGAATCCTGCCATGCCCGGGCACCGATGGGGATGCGCGCGGGTTCGTGCTCCCCCTGGGCAGCCACCAGAGAGAAGATGGCGTTACTGCCTCGGAAGGCCTGCTGACCTTCCCGCAATATGTGACGGACGGTTATATCCAAGGGGTGTTCCCGGCCTTTGCCGTTCAGGGCGGCGACCACTTCCAATCCTATATCGGATGCCAGTATGGAGGTCCTGCGGATTGTTACGTAACCTTCCGGCTGAACTATCAAGTTGGTTCCGGCCCGGTGTACACGCTGAAAACAGCCAATGAACGGATGGAGGGATTGGTATACCGCCTGGACGTGGACCTCTCGTCCCTGGCCGGACAGAATGTCAATTTCATCTTGATGGTGCAGGCCTTTGGTTCAGCGAGCGGGGATCGGGCGGTCTGGTCAGCGCCGCGGATCGTTCGCAGCGGCATCACCAGCACTGCAACCCCCGGCCCGACATCCACCCCGACGGCCACCCCGACTGCCACTCGTACTCCATACCCATAAAAGAGTCCAATAAACCCACCCTATCCATAACCTTTTTATGTGGGAAACGGTAATCAATTCACTACAGATGCTGGAAATCGGTTTTTCCAGCATCTGTAAGTATTGGGTGATCCTCACCTGCCTGCTAGCATTCCAATGTGCCTTCAGCATCGCGATCGCTGAGCTCTTATCAAATGCAGCGCTGGAAAAAGAGATTTTATCCAGCCTCTCTTTTCTAGGGGGTATTCTGCTTTTGGCGCTCGCCTGCCTTGCATTGGCATGGCTGAAAATCAAGCCAATCCCTGAATTTCTCATCCCCTGGCTGCTTGTTTCTTTTCTCATATTGGTTTGGAAATGGAAACGACTGCGGGCCATGTCCTCTCCAACCCTGGGGTGGCTGGCGTTGTTTTTCTTGTTCATCCTGGGAGTCAGACTAATCTTTATCCATGGTTTGATCGTTCCTCCCTATGCCGATTCAGTCCTGCACACGCAGATCGTACAAGACATGCTGAATCCCGATCACCCCGCACGGGCTTTTTACCGGATTTCCCTGGATCTGAGCCGATACTATCATTTTGGTTTTCACGCCCTGGCGGCCTGGCTAAGCGGATTGAGCAAAACCAACCCTGCCCAAACAATCCTGGTTTTAGGCCAGTATTTCCAGGCCATGGCTATATTGGGGCTTTATCCATTGGCACGCATTGTGTTCGGAAAAAGCCTTCCCGCCTGGCTCGTCATGATCACGGGCGGGTTGTTCCTGCCGATCCCTGCCTATACCAGCAACTGGGGGAAATATCCAGCCATTGCCAGCCTGAGCGGGATGCTCTTTGTCCTGGCTGTGGGTTTCATCTATCAAGAGAACAGGAAATTGAGGCTGCAGTGGAAATTCTGGCTTCTGGCAGGGCTGACGGTCATTGCAGCCATTTTCCTGCACAGCCGCTCCGCGATCATTTTTATCCTGGCTGGAGTTTTCTTTCTATTATTCAATAATGGATCCGTAAAACGGCTCCTTTCAAGTGTTGCCAGAAAGAGGATCGCCGGCGGGATCGTGGCGATCATCCTGGCAGGCTTGTTCACCTTCGCCTTCGTGAAAGCTGGCTTGCCGTTTCATTCAACACTCTTCTTTGTTTTCCTGGCGGTAATGGTCCTTTTCGCTTTCTGGGGCAACTATGAGTACACCCTGATCATCGTCCTGTTCAACCTGTTGGCTGCCGCCTTTTCCCTGTTCCCGGTCGGCATTTCGAGCCGGGTCCAATCGGTGCTTGACCGGCCTTTCTTTATCATCTTTTGTTACATCCCGATCAGCTTTTTGATCACAATCGGTCCATATCGTGTGCTCAGCATTTTCCCTGCCTGGCGTCGAGTGGGCCTCAGCCTTTTAATATTAATGGGCTTGTTGAACACAGTTTTCCTGCAAAATCAACATCCCGCCAATTGGAGTGTTTTTGTGGATGGCAATGATCTATCTTCCTTCCAGTGGATGAAACTCAACCTGCCCGCCGATGCGGTGGTGGGAATTGCCGCCATGCCCAGCGGAAATGGAGAGGGTTCCATGCCTGCAGATGGTGGAGCGTGGTTGGAGTCGTTTACCGGCAGCTCCACTCATTATCTGCCATTTGATACTGATTTTCTCTCTCAAAGCAGTAACATATGTCAATCCGGCGTGACATATACTTATGTGGACGGTCTGGACTATAGCTTCGATGCTAATAACTTATTGGAAGCGGGGGCTCATCAGGTCTTTCGTTTGGGAAATGTTTCCATTTATCAATTGGATTGCAAAGACCTGGTCACGCGCGCTCAAATGGCGGTTTACCTCGAGCGCAGCATGCATGGGGCAACCTATAACCCTCCGGATGCAACCGGGATGGTTTTTATCGATGTGCCAATCGATTATTGGGCTGCCAAATGGATCGAGAAGTTGTACGCGGATGGCATCTCCAGCGGCTGCTCCACCCCGCCAGGCCTGATGTATTGCCCGGAAACCCCGGTCACCCGCGCCCAGGTGGCGGTCTTCCTGCTGCGTGCCGAGCATGGAGCAGGTTACACCCCGCCAGCAACAGGAATCAGCACCGGCTTCACGGATGTGCCGGTGAACTATTGGTTTGCCGACTGGATCAAACAACTTGCCAGCGAGGGCATCGCCACCGGCTGCGACGGGGACAACTACTGCCCCGATACCGCAGTCACCCGGGAGCAGATGACCGTCTTCCTGGAAAAGACGTTCAACCTGCCATAGAAACACTCACCAGCAAAGCCAGATAAATTGCCTGCTGTTCCCACCACGGCAACCATCCCACCCGACCAGCAATATTTGCCCAGCAAGAAACATGTGCGACGCACTTAAAAAGCGTGTCGCATGTGAAAAGCCCCCACCCCTTCGGATTATTGGAAAACCAGGTGACCAGTCATATCAATTGATCAGGAGACTGCACAAACTGTGCAGCCTGGCCTATTATTTTAGATTGTTTTAATCATCCTGTTCCCTGTGCCCCCTGGTGATGATCTTGATCGGGGTTCCGATGAAGCCATACGTTTCGCGGAATTTATTTTCGAGGTAACGCACATACGAGAAATGGGCCAACTTTGGATCGTTGACATGCAGGAGGAAAGTCGGCGGATCAACCCGCACTTGGGAACCGTAATAGATCTTCAACTGGCGTCCGGCATGCGAAGGAGCCGGGTGGGTATCCTGGGCGTCACGCAGGAGGCGGTTGAGCATGGCGGTGGTGATGCGCGCCATCCGTTCCTCCTGGACGCGTAAGGCTGTCGGAAGCACCTGGTCCAGGCGCTGACCGGTCTTGGCCGAGATAAACAGCATGGGGACGTAGTCCATGAAGTTGAGTTCCCGGCGGACATGGCGGGTGTAGTCTTCCGTCGTCTCGTTGTCTTTTACGATGGTATCCCACTTGTTGACCAGTACGACGGTGCTCTTCCAGGCGTCGAGGATGAAACCGGCAATGTGGGTATCCTGGGCGGAAATGCCCTCGGCAGCGTCTACCATCAACAGCACCACGTCAGCGCGCTCGATGGCTTTGAAGGAGCGCAAAACACTGTATTTTTCCACGCCGCGTTCGATCTTGCCGCGCCGCCGAATGCCGGCGGTATCGATCAGGGTGACAGGCAAGCCTTCCACCACGATATGTGTATCAATGGCGTCGCGGGTTGTGCCGGGGATGGGTGAGACAATGGCGCGTTCCTCGCCGACCAGTTTATTGAGCAGGGAGGACTTCCCGGCGTTGGGCTTGCCGACGATGGCAATTTTGATCGATTCATCTTCCTCGGTCTTTGCCTGGGTTGGGAAAGAAGCTACCAGCGCATCGAGCAGGTCGCCGGTCCCGGTACCGTGGATGGCAGAAAGGGGGTATGGGTCGCCCAGCCCCAATTCGTAAAATTCAGCGGCGGAACTGCGCTGTTTGGCATTCTCACATTTGTTGACCACCACAAAAATCGGCGGCCAGGGCTGGCCGTCCACCGTCTTCTGATAGCGGCGCAGGATTTCAGCCACTTCGCGGTCGGGGGAGGTGACGCCGGCTGTGCCGTCGGTGAGAAACAGTACAGCGTCGGCTTCACGAACAGCCATCAGCGCCTGGGAACGGATTTCCTGGATAAAATCCGCAGAATCGACCGAGAGCGGCGTCCTGCCACCGTGGGTGGGGTCAATCCCGCCGGTATCCACCAGATCGAAGGGACGGCCGTTCCATTCACCTTCGGCGACAATGCGGTCGCGTGTGGTGCCCGGGGTATCGTCCACGATGGCAAGACGTTCTCCTGCCAGGCGGTTGAAGAGAGTACTTTTGCCCACGTTGGGACGTCCGACCAATGCAACAATAGGTTTCATGAATATTTCACCACGGAGAAAACAGGCCAAGCGCTCCCCCGGAGGGGGAAGGACAGGGATTTATGGAGTGGGCGTAAATGTACTGGGACTGGTAATAATCACTTCCACCGTACCAGGCAGGATGGATTCGACGGTCAGGCCCTGCTGGGCAATGGAGACCTTGGGGGTCAACTGGTAGGTCCCGGGAGCCAGGCCGGTCAGGTCTACCTGAACGCGTACATCACTGATCGCCAGAGAATCGAGGATGGGCAGCGGGCCGGAAAGAATGATGTCCACCGTTTGTGGCGAAAGATTGGCGAGCAACCCGGTTGCCAGCCCGATCACATCCACCGGGCGATAAGAAATGGTGCGGCTGCTTTCTATGGGGGCGATACCCACTCTTACCGTCACAGTCTGCTCGCCGATGAGTGTCACGCCGGAGGGAAGGATGATCCCAAGTTGTTCTTCAATATCTGCCTTGGAACCGCTCAAGTTGAGTGAGGTGGTCTCAACGTAACCGGGCATGGCATCAATGATAGCTGAATTCGCGGAATAGACTGTCACGATCGGAGGAAAGGCGGCTACACTCGTCAGACTATAGCCGCTGGCAGGATTCCCGACCGTCATCACTTTGACGGCCAGGTCACGGTAGCCGCCCTGCTGGATGACGGGCAGGCTGACCTGCACACTTTCCGGGAGGACGGTCACTCCGCTGATAACTGCGCCTTTTTCATCCAACGCCTGGAGCGGGAGGGAGACAGCTATGGTCTGACGGGCATTGGTCAAGTCAAGAGTGGCCTGGACGTGGTCAATCCGGGAAACGAGGCTCTCTGCCCCGGTAATGACCACCTCTGCCGGGTCCAATACAGCATCACCGACCTGATAACCGGTGGCAAGGGTTCCGGTGAGAGTCAGGTTTATTGCCAGGGAACGGGTCACTTGCGGTTCGAGCGTCAGGTCAAAGGTCTGAGGGGTGACGGAGATGATACGGATGGGGCGGGTGCCAATCTGTATCTGAACATTCACCGTATGCGTCCCGGACCCGAGTCCGGTCAAATCCACCAAGGCGCGGACCGGTGCCTCACTGGAGAGCAGACCCTGCCACACCGAGTGTGGGGCGCGCAAAGTGATTTCCACATGCTGCGGGACACTCCCGCTCGTCATAATCAAGCCGGGATCCTGCCCGATAAACTCGATGGGGATGGGATTTGGAAAAATCCGAGTCTCATCCGGATTGGCCGCGGTGACAGCCATCACCCAGACAGCCAGAGCCAGGGCAAAAGCCAGGAGGAAAGTGCGAAAATTAGTTGCCAACCAGCGGAACATGCTTCATTCGTCCTTGCGAGGAAAAAGATAGGGGAAATGCCGTTGGAAAAAATTATCTTTGGGGGATTTCTCCGGATTGTAAAAGGCAACCAGGATGTTTTCCAGGCGTTCCACATCCAGCCGGCGGATGATGCGTCCGGCGTGGGCGATGGAGATGGCGCCGGTCTGTTCAGAGACGACCACCGCAATGGCATCGGTCACTTCCGAGATACCCAGTGCGGCGCGGTGACGGAGCCCCATCTGCCGCTCGGGAGAGCGGGTCAGTATGCCGCTGGCCGAGAGCGGCATCACGCAGGCCGCAGCGACAATTTTCCTGCCGGCAATGATGACCGCGCCATCATGCAGGGGGGTGTTGGGGTGGAAGATTTGCATCAACATCTCGGGGTTGACATTGGATTGGAGGATAACGCCACTGCGGACGTATTGGTCGAGAGGGTCGAAACGCTCCAAAATAATGAGCGCCCCATGCTGGCGGGCCGACAGGCGGGCGGCTGCCGCAACTACAGCCTGAATGGTTTGCTGCATTACCTGGCTGGCGTTTTTGTTCGAGGCCCGGAAGAATGTCCCGGCCCGTCCGATGCGTTCGAGGGCGCGGCGGATTTCGGGGGCAAAAATGACCGGGATGACAAATACCATGGCGGGCAGGGTAGTGCGGACGAGCCAGGAGAAAGCCGGTAGATTCGCCAGGCTGGTCAGCAGTGCAACCAGCACCAGGATCAGAATAATACCGCGCAACAGCATCATGGCTTGCGTATCACGGACGAGATACAGCACGCCAAAGAATATGAGCGTGACCAGCAGAATGTCAATGACACTGAGCCAGTCAAGGCGCTGAAAAATGAAGAGGATGTTGATCAGAAGATTGGCCATGACGGCGAAAGGGTCAGATGATCAAGAATCGGATAATCAGGAATCAGGCCACCAATGAACCCAACTCCTGATTTCCGTTGTCTTATTGCCTGATCTAGATAGGGCGTAAGACACGGTCCTGGCGGAGTTGCTTGAGGAGCAGGATGGTATTTGACGGCTGTGATTCGAGCGCGGCATCCTGCCAGGCCTGGACTCCCAGGGTTTGTGGGGTGCGACGGGTGTAGCCCATCTCTTTCCAGACATCTTCCTGGGTTGCCAATTGGGGCGGCAGAAAGAGCAGTGAGGCTTCGCATTGCAAATCTTGCGAGGCGCGTTCGACTTCGATCACCAGGGTCTTTAGCGCCTGGGGGATGGGTATGCCAGGGTCAAGATAGAGTTCCGTGGTGCGAGCAACCAGGTTTTCCACCTGCCAGCCTGCCAGCCCCACCAATTGTTTATCAGCCATGAGCAGCAGGAAGGCTTTGTCGCCGAAGGCAGCCATGACATCCTCCGGCAAAAGCATGCGCCTCCCGCCGCTGAGACGGGTGATGAGAGCGGCAATATTTGCCGAGTCGCGCGGGAGCCCGCGTTGGACAGCCAGTTCGCCCGCCCTGGCTTTACGCACGGTGGCCGGAGATGTATCGGCAACCGACGAGATGACTTTCCAGGCTTTCACCACCTGCTTCCAGGTGTCTTCGAACGTACCGGTGTTCTGGATCACCACGTTGGCCGCGGCCATCTTCACTTCCTGGGGCGGCTGGGCCTGGATGCGCTGGACGGCTTCCTGTTCGCTCATGCCACGTTTTTGCATCAACCGGGCTTTCTGGACAGATTCGGGAGCATAAGTGGTCCAGACAGTATCACATCCGGTGACCAATTTCCCTTCAAGCAGTTTGATGGCCTCGATAACGATAATGCGCTGAGTGGCGCCCAGGACCATCAAGTCCACGGCATGCTCGACCAGCGGGTGGACAATTGCTTCGAGATCCTTGAGTGCCTCCGGGTCATTGAAAACCAGACGCCCAAGTTTGGCCCGGTTGATTTCACCGCTGAGGTTCAGGATGAATTTGCCAAAAGTACCCACCACCGGTTGGTAGCCCGGTGCGCCTTTTGCAATGGCGCGGTGCGAGAGAGCGTCGGCATCGATGGTGTAAGCACCCAGGTGCTCCAGCATTCGTCGGACGATACTCTTTCCGGTGGCGATATTACCGGTCAGACCAATAACATATTTGCCAGGCCAATTGCTCACGAGCGCTCCTCGCGGGTATAAGAGACGGACAGCATCATTTTAGTCTCAGGCGCACAGAATGTCAAAGGGAAGGGGGCGGGGATTATGCAATCTGTCCAATATGAAGGAATGGCATTTGGGGAACACCGGGATGAAATATTGCACAATGGCACCTCTGTCGACGACTCGTCCCACAGGGATGCTTCGCGATGTCGTTGACATGGCGCACTCCCGGAAGGGCACCGGGACGGTGTACGACTTGCCCCACAGGGGTGCTTCGCGAATGTCGCAGAGCGCGCACGCCTCAGCTAGTTGTTTGTTTCGAGGAACAACGGAGGAACAAACAACCAGGCGCTGGGAGGGAATTCTCAAGCGGAGGTTCTTCATTATAGATTTACCTTGTGAGCGTGGAAATTCGACGGGAATTGTTTTTAAGCAAATCAAACAACTCCCTCCGAAAGAGCACCGGGAGGATGGAAGACAAGATCAACCACCAAGACATGGAGACACCAAGGAAAATCATTTTAGAAAAAGCAGTAAAAAGCGCCTCGAACAGCCCCCCATTCGTTTCCGAAAAATAAAAAAAAAGGAACGAATAATATTCTCCGAAAACTCCATTAATACTCGAGGGTTTCTTCATTGTTAAGTTAACTAATGGCGACGGGATGATTCGTTTCCTATTCGTTCCGCGGAACGAATAATTTTCTGACCAGATGACTGTCAAATCCATTCGCCGGGGGATTTAAGCTCGGAGGCCAAAGCCGAAGCCCGCTGAAGCGGGCTGCCATGGAATATCAAATGTTAAGGTCCCAGAAAACGCGCCAAGGAAGACAATGAGTGCCGCACGGTAATTATAGCACAAGTGTTCTAATTTTACAAGGGCGATTTCGTTGAAGCGCATGGCAAGTTCGGAGCGAATTTTAGAAGTTCGTTTGCCCGGAGTCCGAAATCTCCAGATTTCGGCGGCTTCCAGGCATTTATCGCCGACGACGGGAGTCGTCGGACTCCGATGCAGAGATGATCTCCCCAGTTCATCCCCACGGGTGTGGGGAACATGCATGTCCCCGGCACTTTGGAAGTGCCGGGGACTTTATCCTTTCAGGCATTTATCGCCAACGACGGGAGTCGTCGGATTCCGTTGCCCTCAAACTGACATGAACTTTCCCTTGATCTATTTGGGAGATTGCCCAGAGGCGCAGGATGCCCTCGAAAGCCTGGCGCCCGTCGACCAGGGCGATTTGCCGACAAGCTTCATTTCGCAGCCGAGTGAAGAATCGGGGATGAGAACATGGACTTTTAGCATGTCCCGGGGTGAAAAAAAACCCCCAGTTTTCATTGATACCGGGGGTCTGGATCTCTTACTCAGTGCGTAGCGGTGGCGGTGGCGGTAGCGGTCGGTATGCGCGTTGGCACCGGCGTGACCAGGTCGATCCGCACCAGCAGCAGTTGGCCTGGATAGATTATGGAGGCCGTACCATTGGTGAGAACGGCTTTGTTGAGATTCACGATATCATCGGCGGTGCTATTGAACTTGCTGGCAATACTGTTCAGGCTATCGCCCGCCAGGACGCGATAAGTGATCTTTGAACCGGGAGCCAGCCCGGTGGGCAGAGGGGTGGGTGTTGGCATTGGAAAATTGGGTGGCGGAAGGAGGATGGTCTGTCCAACTTGAATGAGATCAGGGTTGATGGTCGGATTCAGCATTAGAATAATCACGAGCGCATTGGGGGTATCGGCCAGCCCTTGGGATTGGATGATCGTGGTGAGAGTCTCGTTCTCCTTCACCACGTACGAATAAATGCCGGAGGCAGTGGGTGTGGCTGTTATCGTGGGAGTGGAGGTGATGGTGGGCGTATCGGTCACCGTGGGCGCGATCGTCCGGGTGAGCGTGATAGATGGCGTGAGAGTCTGGGTGGCGAAGGGCGTGAAGCCGCCCTTGTTCAAAGAGATAACTACGATGATGATCCCAACGATCACCAGCAGGACTGCGGCTATTCCGAGGATCAGCGGCAGCTGTGATTTGCGTCGTTTGCGGTAAGACTCGATCTTGTCTGAGACATTCATAGGTTTATCCCATCCGTTTCCATTACAGGGGCGCCGGGAGAATCAGCGGCGCGGGTTTGTAACCTTATTCTACCTGAACTTGAGGGATTTTGCGAGTGCTTCAAACTGCGCATAGGTTAACGGGGGGCTTTTATTTGCTTTTTGAGGTGACTTTTCAGGAATGCGCCAGTATAGGAGCCTGAAGCTGCCACAACCTGCTCGGGCGTTCCCTCAGCAACCAGTTCACCGCCCTGGTCACCACCTTCGGGACCCAGGTCAATGATCCAGTCGGCGACTTTGATGATCTCCAGGTTGTGTTCGATGATGAGCACGCTGTTACCCGTCTCCACGAGGCGCTGCAAGACCTCGATAAGCTTGTGCACATCCGCAGCGTGCAAACCGACCGAGGGTTCGTCGAGCACGTACAGGGTCCGGCCGGTGGCGCGGCGGGAAAGCTCCTTGGCCAGTTTGACGCGCTGGGCTTCACCGCCCGATAGAGTCGTCCCGGGTTGTCCAACCTTGATATAGCCCAGGCCGACTTCCTGCAGGAGTTTGAGTTTGTTCATCATGTGCGGGAAGGCGGAGAATTTTTCCAGGGCCTGGTCCACGGTCATGTCGAGCACATCCGCGATGCTTTGGCCCTTGAAGTGCACCTGCAGGGTCTCGCGATTGAAACGGCTGCCATGACACACATCGCAGGGCACATAAATATCCGGCAGGAACTGCATCTCGATGCGCAGTTCGCCCTGGCCCTGACAGGCTTCGCAGCGCCCGCCATGCACGTTGAACGAGAAGCGCCCCGGTTTGTAGCCGCGCACTTTGCTCTCGGGCAATTCCGCGAAGAGTTTACGGATCTCCTCGAACAGGCTGGTGTAGGTACCGGGATTCGAGCGCGGCGTGCGGCCGATGGGCGACTGGTCAATGTTGACAATCTTGTCGAGATGCTCGATACCATCAATGCGTTCGTATTCACCAGGCTGGGTGCGCGCCCGGTTCAGTTTTGCTGCCAGGGCGTTATATAGCACGTCGCTCATCAGGGACGATTTGCCCGAGCCCGAGACGCCCGTGATGCAGACAAACTTGCCGAGCGGGATTTTGACGGTAATCCCTTTCAGGTTATTGGCGCGCGCCCCCACCACGGTCAGCATTTTTCCGCTGCCTGCGCGCCGCTTCTTCGGTATCGGGATGTGCTTGCGGCCCGAAAGGTATGCACCAGTCAGCGACTTGGGATGGGCGATGATCTGTTCGGGCGTGCCTTCAGCGATGATATGCCCGCCGTGCACCCCCGCGCCGGGACCCAGGTCAATGACCCAGTCGGCGGTGCGGATGGTATCGTCGTCGTGCTCGACCACCAGCACGGTGTTGCCGATGTCACGCAGGCCTTTGAGCGTGGCCAGCAGCCGGTTGTTGTCACGCGGGTGCAGCCCGATGGACGGCTCGTCCAGCACGTACAACACTCCCACCAGCCGTGAGCCGACCTGCGTGGCCAGGCGGATGCGCTGGGCCTCACCGCCTGAAAGACTACCCGCCGAGCGGTTCAGGGTGAGATACTCCAGGCCAACGTTTACCAGGAAGCCCAGGCGCGAGGCGATCTCTTTCAGGATGCGGTCGGAGATGGATTTCTGACGGGCGGTGAGGGGGGTTTCCGATCCCGCCAGCCGCCTGGCCCATTCGAGCGAGCGGAGAACCGGCCATTCGGTGATCTGCAGAATGTTGACATCATCCACGGTGACCGCCAGTGCTTCGGGGCGCAGGCGCTTGCCCTGGCAGGTGGGGCAGGGCCGGTCACTCATGAATTCCGAAATCTTCTCACGGATGTATTCCGAGTTCGTCTCGCGGTAGCGCCGTTCCAGGTTGCCGATCACGCCCTCGAATGGAGTGTCGAACGTCGCCTGACGCCCATCGCGGTTGTGATAATGAATGCGGACTTTTTCGCCGCGTGTGCCGTGCAGAACAAGGTCCTGGTGCTCTGCAGGTAGATCCTTGATGGGCTTATTCATATCGATGTGATAATGCTGTGCCATGGCTTCGAGCATTTGCCAGTAATAACCAGGATTCCCGTCCTCCCGGACATTGTTCCATTCCATGGCGATCAGCGCACCATCGGCAAGGGATTTCTCCGGGTCGATCACGCGATCGGGGTCAATTTCAAGTTTGTTGCCCAGTCCCTGACAGTCCGGGCAGGCGCCGTGCGGGGTGTTGAACGAGAAGGTGCGCGGCTCGATCTCCGGGATGCTGATGCCGTGCTCCGGGCAGGCCAGGTGCTCGGAGAAATGTAAATCGTGATTCTCTTCGGCTTTTTCTGCCAGGACCTGCACAGTGAGATATCCATCTCCGAACTTGAGGGCGGTTTCGACTGAATCTGTCAGCCGGGTGATGTTTGCCGTCCGCTCCTGTTCGGACCCGGAAGCGGATATCACCAACCGGTCCACCACCGCCTCGATGGTGTGGATCTTGTAACGGTCGAGGGTGATTTCATCATCCAGGTTG
>CAIQQN010000258.1 GCA_903873975.1 uncultured Anaerolineales bacterium | reverse complement strand
TTTATCATTGGACACCCTGCAAACGATTTACGAGGTCCTTACACATTTTTTCAGTATACGGCATGGCCGTACCATGGTCAGGCATGCGTAGGGAGGGCGCCCGTCTTTGACGGCTTGAGATTTTTCCCTAGCAGGATGCTGAAAAACTCGAGTTTTGACTTGCTTTATCATACTGAATGGTGGTATATATTCCTCCTGGGTAATCCTAAGGAGGATATCAGATGCGCGGAGACGATCTTCAGCAGGAGCAACTGTACAGCTATGTGTCGCCGGAGCAACGAGTTCCGTCCGATCACCCCTTGCGGGCCATCCGGGAGATGACCAATGCCGTGCTGGAGCGGCTTTCGCCGCAATTCGACCAGCTCTATTCTGGGGTGGGCCGGCCCTCGATTCCGCCGGAGAAGCTGCTGCGCGCCTTGCTGCTGCAGGTGCTCTACACCATCCGCAGCGAGCGCCTGCTGATGGAGGAATTGGATTACAACCTGTTGTTCCGCTGGTTTGTGGGCTTGAACATGGACGATGCGGTCTGGGATGCGACGGTGTATTCGAAGCATCGGGAGCGGCTGCTGAAAGGGCAGGTGGCAGAGGCCTTTTTCCAAGAGGTCCTGAAGATCGCGAAAGAGCACGATCTGCTGAGCGATGAGCACTTCAGCGTGGACGGGACGCTGGTCGAGGCCTGGGCCAGTCAGAAGAGCTTCAAGAAGAAGAGTGCGGCGGAGACGGCGATGCCCGTGGACGATCCCGGCAACCCCACGGTGGATTTCCGGGGAGAGAAACGCTGCAATGAAACGCATCAATCGACCACCGATCCAGAAGCGCGGCTGTACAAAAAGGCCCAGGGGCAGGAAGCCAAGCTGGGTTATTTGGGTCACCTGTTGATGGAAAATCGGAACGGGTTGGCGGTGCAGACGCAATTGACCCAAGCCACGGGGACCGCCGAACGCGAGGCCGCCGTGGCCATGATCGCCGCCCAGGCACCCGAGGGCGACGTCACCCTGGGCGCGGACAAAGCCTATGATACGCAAGACTGCGTCGCGGACCTGCGCGCGGAGAAAGTCACCCCGCACGTAGCGCAGAACACGGCGCGCCGTGGAGGCAGTGCGATCGATGGTCGTACCACCCGGCACCTGGGCTACGCCATCAGCCAGCGGCTGCGCAAGCGGGTGGAGGAAATCTTTGGTTGGATGAAGACTGTGGCGCTGGTGCGCAAGACGCGCTTCCGGGGAAGAGCACGGGTGGGCTGGATGTTCACTTGGGCGGCGGCGATCTACAATCTGGTGAGGATGCGCAATTTGTTGGAAGAGGCAGTATGACGAGGGAGGAGTGTGTCCGAAGCCCCAAGAAAGCTCCCGCAGGCGGCTCACCGAGCCGCCGGAAGGGCACTTCTGCTGGCTACCAAAGCAGTGCAAAAGCACTTGACTCCGCCCGAGTTTTTTGTTGAGGCCCATTTTTCAGCACCCTGCTAAAGGATAGGTAGGCTCATCGCTTCGGGCATCACAAATCAGGTTGAGAGCTTCGTCTTCGGTGAGAGGATATTTCCTATAGGGGATTCTGGCGCGCTCGAGAACCGCCGCAACGCCGGGCACACTCGCAACAGGGCGGAGCTGGAGAAAAGGGTGGACGTGCTCGTCGACCGCCGCGACTGGGTTCTTTAGCCGCTTGACCTTCTTCGTTATACGCGCACCTCGCTGCTTTCTCATGTTTTCATTCTACTCCTCTTGGGTGGAAACTGCCGAGATCCTTCGTCGTCCAAAAAGCGGACTCCTCAGGATGACGGTCGGGCAACACAGTGAGAATTCCTGCGAGAAGTCACTACGGTTGCCCTTGACCGACTTTGAACAGCGTCCAGGGGCCGGCCTTCATATCGCGCAGCAGCGGCGCTTGCCAAGCGAATTCAGGATGCGCTTTAAGAAAGGGTGCAGCAAGAAAATCCATTCCGCAGGGGTGGCCCATATGCGCGTAAAAGCTCATCGCTTTAGCCATCGTGGCATCCATTACCTTTCCCTGCACCGCGCCACCGGGATTGTAAGGCCCCCATTCCCAAACCGGTTCACCGCGAGGGGAAAGATCCCCGTGTCCGCAGAGAGAACGCTCGTCGGGGACCAGCTTTTTCTGGTAGGAATCGTAATGATCGGCCATGAACTTTTCCGCCAGCCCCACGCTGATCTTGCCCTGCGATTCCTTCATCAACTGCTCCCAGCGGACGCGCCGGGCGTTGGGAGAAGTCTCGAGATTCTTGATATCAAAGGT
>CAIQQN010000257.1 GCA_903873975.1 uncultured Anaerolineales bacterium | reverse complement strand
GCGTATTGCCTCCTTGGCCTGCGAACAGGCCGGGGCAAAATACGCCGCGCTGGGAGTGTTGGATGATGAGGGGAAACTTAAGCAATTCATTACGGTGGGCATGACAGCTGAAGAAATAAAAAAAATTTCCCACCCGCCGCGTGGACTAGGTCTGATCGGCGCGCTGATGCATGGTGATAGCGGTAATATCCGCATCCCGGAGATCAAAGACGATCCGCGCTCGGTCGGTTACCCGTCCGGTCACGCCGAAATGCATGCCCTGTTGGGTGTGCCAATCCGCATCGGGGGAAGACAGTTGGGTCAGATTTACCTGACCGATAAAATTGGTGATTCCGAGTTTAACCCCGATGATGAGAAGATAATTGAAATACTGGCTGCTTATGCGGGGGCTGCCATTGAAAATGCCCGCCTCTATGAGCGCTTACAGGAACGTGAGACCACCCTTACCCTCCGCAATGACCAACTGGCTCTGCTCAACCAGATCGGAACAGCGCTGGCATCCTCGCTGGAACTCGAAGAAATCCTGAATAAAACCCTCGCGCTGTTGATGGCTCATTTTCAGGTGGAAGCCGGTGAAATTTTCTTGAAAGAAGAAGACGGCGAGACTCTGCGCCTGGTTTTGCACCGCGGCGAGGCAGCCGAAGCCTTCTGGACCCGTAACCGGTTCAAGATTGGCGAGGGGATGGTTGGCCAGGCTGCACAGACGCTCCAACCGGTTATCAGCCATCATCTCGACAAGGATGAGCAAGGTACCCGCCTGGCTGTGGTGGAGGCCGGGTTTAAGCAGATCGCCTGCCTCCCGCTGACAGCGCGCGGCGAAGTGGTCGGCGTGTTAACCATCGCCACCCGCAGCCGCAAGACTATCTCCAAGAGCGAACTCCAATTGCTGGTTTCAGTGGCTGCCGGGGCCGGGACGGCAATCGAGAATGCCCGCCTGCATTCCAATGTACGCCGTCTGGCGGTTCTGGAAGAGCGCGAACGAATCGGCATGGACTTGCATGATGGAACCATCCAATCAATCTATGGCGTTGGCCTGGCGCTGGAAAACGCGCGCATGCTGTTGCGCGAGAATCCTCAATTTGCTGAAGACCGCCTGCAAAAGGCGATTGAAGACTTGAATCATACCATCCGTGATATCCGCAACTATATCCTCGACCTGCGCCCGCGCCAGTTGCAGGGCGAAAGTCTTATCGAGGGGCTTGGGCGGCTGGTCTCGGAGTTCCGCCAGAATACCAAGGTGGAAGTCAGCCTGGCCGGGCCAAGAGAACCTTTGTCTGACCTGCCGCAAATGCATGCCATGTCTCTCTTCCACATCTGCCAGGAAGCCCTGGCGAACATTGCCAAACATGCCAAGGCTTCCAAGGTCACGATAGATTTATGGGCCACTTCCGACCGCGTGCTGTTGGAAATCTCGGACGATGGGCAGGGCTTTGAACTGGATAAAACCAGCAAGACTGTTGGCCACGGCCTGGCCAACATGCAGACGCGCGTCCAGAATGTGGGCGGTGACTTGGATATCACATCAGCCTCCGGCGAAGGAACGTCCATTCTTGCCTGGGTACCGCGCTATCCGGCCCAGCCAGACGCTTAAATCCAATTACTTTTATCCAACGAAACGCCAGATTGTGCGTTTCACGTTTCACACACCCGGCTGTAATATCAAACAGGTTTTTTAAGGTTGGGCTGAGGTCTGATAGTATCCCAGTCAGTACCCCTGGCGAAACCCAAGATATGGCAATAAGCGATCTTCCTCCAGTGGCTGTGGGGGGGCGCAGTTTGAAGAAGTCCAGTCGGATGAAGAAATCTGCGTAAAGCTGTGTTAAGGTTGGCGACACCTTAAAAATATGAAAATGTTTAAGATAGCGTAGGTTTGGCGTATGGAATAAATCCGTTTTTTCTGCTAGAATGAACCCGTGAAGGATAGCGGGCACTATCCTCCCCCAAAAAAGTATGTTGGTAAGAACTGAATGATTAAATTGCTTTCCCACTGCGTCAGCAGTGGGTTTCTATCCCTGTACTAAAACGCTGAAAAGCAGCATTTTTGGAGGAAGAAATGGACGCCGAGCAAGCTTGGCAGTCAGCATTGGGGCAACTCCAAATGGAGATGCCAAAAGCATCTTTTGATACCTGGGTGCGCGATACCCAGTTCTTTTCTTATGATGACGGGTTGTTTATGATCGGCGTGCGCAACGCCTATGCCCGTGATTGGCTGGAAAGCCGTCTTTCCAATACAGTGATCCGCCTATTGATGGGCATCATGAACCGTACGGTGGATGTGAATTTCGTGGTTAATGCCAATAGGAATGGCGAAAAGATGGTGGAACCGGTTGCGGTGGAAGAGATTCCCGGCACTACGTTGAACGTACCGCAGGGTCCGCGCAGCGTCACGCTCAACCCCCGTTACACATTTGACAATTTTATCGTCGGCCCGAATAACCGTCTGGCGCATGCAGCCAGCCAGGCTGTCGCTGAGAACCCGGCCACGGCTTATAATCCGTTGTTCCTGTATGGGGGCGTCGGTTTGGGAAAGACTCATTTATTACATGCCATTGGGAATTATTGCCAGGAGCACGGTCTGCGTGTGCTCTACGTCTCTTCAGAAGAATTTACCAACGATATGATCAACGCCATCCGGTCGCATACCACCCAGGCATTCCGGGATAAGTATCGCTCGACGGACGTGCTCTTGGTGGATGATATCCAATTCATTGCCGGGAAGGAATCCACTCAGGAGGAATTTTTTCACACTTTCAACACGCTGCATGGACAAAACAAGCAGATCATTGTTTCGTCAGATCGCCCACCCAAATCGCTGGTGACGCTGGAAGAACGTTTGCGGTCGCGCTTCGAATGGGGTCTGACCGCCGACATCCAACTGCCCGACCTGGAAACCCGCCTGGCAATCCTGCGCGCGAAGGCCGAACGCTTGGGATATACTGTGCCTGCTGAGATCATGGACTTGATCGCACGCCGTGTCCAGTCCAACATTCGAGAACTTGAGGGGGCGCTCAATCGTGTTGTAGCTTTTGCCGACCTGAGTGGCATGCCTCTCACCCCTCAACTAGCCGACGTAGCCCTAGCCGACCTCCTGCCTCAGCGCAGCGACGTGAAACCCGCTGCGGTGGTGGATATGGTCGCCAAGACCTTCAATTTATCTGTGGACCGCCTGCTCAGTCCCGACCGGTCGCGGGATGTGGCCCTGCCGCGCCAGATCGCCATGTACTTGATGCGTGAGACAAATATCTCCCTACCGCAAATTGGCCTGGCACTGGGTGGCCGCGACCACACAACGGTCATGTATGCCTGCGAGAAAGTGGCCGACCTTCTCGAACGTGATGACAAGGTGCGCCGGCAGGTGGTGCAGATCCGGCAACAGTTGTATGCGTGAAAGGACGCCTGTTTTTTGGATTAAAAATCATTCCGACGAGTTTTTTGCCGGGATGATTTTCTTAAATTGAGCAGTGCTATCTTTCTAGTTTATGGAGATACAATTCTTGGGCCCTCATTGCAGACTTGCAAGAGTATTGCGTCACCGCTGGTCGTCGGCACAAGACAGGTGACGGTGTAACCATCTTCGAAGCGGATGGTGATATCCAGGGCGTCAGCCTCAATAACCGAGGTGCGTGGATACAACGTATAATCCATTCCGAAGTGGTCTTTCAGAGCCGGCACTTTCGAATATGGGAATCGCCATTCGATTAAAGGATCTGTTGCGAAGTTTTGCAAACTATCATTCAGGGCGCGTATGGTATATTCGGAGGTTTTACCAAAGAGGGAGAATACACCCGGGATTAATCCGACCAGGAAAACGATGATTGTCAACTGCACAAACAGTTTCCGGCGGACTTCAGGTGTCTCTTGTTGTTTGATGTGCAAATGGCGGTTGATTGCAATCCTGATCGCCCCCGCCAGCAGGATGGCGACTCCGACCAGCGGCACAGCGGTGATAAACGATTGCACCGTCAGGGAGGCACTTCCGCCGCCTATCAAGGAAGCGATCAGGTTCCCGACCAATAAGAGGATAGTCAGCACCACCCCACCTCCGACAATTCCCATGTAATCTTCGGTGAACCAACCGACTATCGCCCCAGCCAGTACCAGCGCTGTACCGAACTCGATCCAATGGGTTATAAGGCTGATCCAGTTTATCGTCAGGTGCATGTTTGAAAAAAAGATTACGTTAATGATCGAAGATACCAGCACAAAAACGGTAGCGGCGATGGCGCCATACAATGCAGCCGGCGCCATGCGTTCACCGCGTTCTGCCAGGGTCTCCTGACGAAAGGATTTATTGATTGCTTCTGCGATCCGCTTGAACATAAATAAATTTGTTTCCTTTATCTGTATTGATGGCTGGTCATGAGACTATGATCAGTCTTCGACGAACTCTCCACCGTTGATCTCCCGGTCGAACATGCGCTTGCGTTCATCAAATTTGAAGACCACTTCAATTCGCTCGAAACAGTACCCATTCCCGATCAGTACCTTACGGCAGGTGTAATAGGGTTTGCCTTTCTCGTCCAATTCCAGGCTGGGTTCGTTGTAAACGTTGACGCGCCCCTGGAGGATTTCGCCGCACCGCTTGCATTTCACAGAAAATGGATAAAACGTTCCGGCAGGGTGGGGAGGAAAGAAAAGGTTCTTAAAGAAACTCATAGCGGTCTCCTGTTCGTGTAAAGTATAGCACTACATTACTCAGCTGTTCCAGTTTGCGGCTGGGGGACGGTGAAGATGCCAAACCATTGCTTCATCTTCGGAGGCTCCGCGTCTTTGAGCGGGGCATAGTGGACCCCAAGTCGGCTCAGCCGACCCAAGAATTTTTCCAACCTGCGGCGGAAGTCTTTGAAGTCCTTTTTATCTTTCAGCGTCCAACCGGTCTCAGCCATGGCGGTCAGCCGCGGATAAGCTTGATAGTCGAGGCGAGCGCGGTTTGGAACCCATTCGGACCAGAGCGGAAATTCGAGGCCGAGGAGGCTGTTGACATCGTTTACATCCACCCCTGCCGGGACCGGTTCATAGCGGTAAGCCCGGCTTAAGGGCATCAGGTTGTGACTGTGGTCCAGATATGTGTCGAGATAAGTGGACATGACAACTGCCCGTTTCTCGGTCCGGATCGCAGCGAGCAAACGCTCGCGGCCCCTGGCCCAAAACTGAACCACCGCACCCTTGGCCAGCCCATCCTGCAGGATTTCGTTCCAGCCCATGACGTGCCGTCCTTTTGAGTCAAGATAAGCAGCGATGCGGTTCGTGAAATAGACCTGGAGAGAGTGTTCGTTTTTCAGCCCTTCCTCCCTGATGCGCCGCTGGCAGTCGGGGCACTCCTTCCAACGTTTTTTCGGCGCTTCATCCCCCCCGATGTGGATGTAGGGGGAGGGGAAAAGCTCCAAGATTTCATCGAGGACTTCTTGCAGGAAGGTGAAAACGGTATCCTTACCCGCGCAGAAAATATCGGGGAAGATGCCAAAGTGCGTGGCAACTTCGAACGGTCTGCCAGTGCAAGATAGTTCAGGATAGGATGCCAGCGCAGCCAGCGAGTGACCGGGCATTTCAATCTCTGGCACAATCATGATGCAGCGCTCAGCGGCATAGGCTACAATTTTCCGGATTTCATCCTGATTGTAAAAGCCACTGTGTGGAATGCCGTCATGTTGTTTGCCAAGGATGGTTTTACTCGTCCCGGCACGCCGCGAGCCGACTTCGGTCAGTTTCGGGTATTTCTTGATCTCGATGCGCCAGCCCTGATCTTCTGTGAGATGCCAGTGCAGTACGTTCATTTTTTGCAGAGCCATCAGGTCGAGTGTCAGCAGCATGGTCTCTTTGCCCTGAAAATGTCGGCCTTCGTCGAGCATGAAACCGCGCCAGGCAAAACGCGGCTTATCTTCGATGAGCACGCACGGGACTTGCCATTCAAAGCCTAGAACAGGACAGCGTTCTTCGATTTCAACCGGGAACAGTTGGCGCAGGGTCTGGATGCCATAGAAGACTCCCGCCGTTCCAGGTGCTTTGATGATGATTACATCGGGCCTGACCTCGAGCCGGTAACCTTCGCGGCCGAGTCTCGCCAGCCCCGGGTCCAGATGGAGACGAATGACGTTTTTCGCGACCAGGCCGCCGGTCTGGATCCGAAGCAGGAATCCTGTGGAAGAACCCAACAATCCACGCAGATAGTCTGCGTTCCAGCGATTGGCGGTATTGGTCAGGATGCATGTCTCTGGCGTGAGGCGGAATTCACCAGCCTGGAGTTTTATTTTTTCTGGAAAGGGGATAATATCCATGCAACTATTTTACATCGTCTTTCCTGGATTTGTGGTATACTACCGCCGCTTCCAAATCAGGAAGCATATTCTGCCCGGGACGGGCAATAAGCGTCCCTGAGCGGGTCAATTACCCCCGTTAAACTTACAGGTCCTTCAATTGTAGGACCCAGTTATAAGGAGAAAAATGGCTGTTGTCTCTATGAAAGCGCTGCTGGAAAGCGGCGTCCATTTCGGCCACCGGACCAATAAATGGAATCCCGGTATGAAGCCGTATATCTTCACCGAGCGCAATGGTATCCATATCATTGACCTGCAGCAAACGGTGAAGGCGATTACCAATGCTTTTAATGTGATCCGCGATACCGTTGCGACCGGCGGTATGGTGATGTTTGTTGGCACCAAGCGCCAGGCACAGGAGACGATACATGATGAGGCTATCCGCTGTGGGATGCCTTACGTCACCGAGCGCTGGCTGGGCGGGATGTTGACCAATTGGTCCACGATGCATCAGCGTATTGTGGAATTGGAGCGCATGGAGAAGTTGTTTGAGACCGGCGATATTGAGAAGCTGACCAAGAAAGAGGCCTTGCTGATTCAACGCGAGATTAACCGTCTGAATATCCATCTCTCCGGTGTCCGCAACATGGGACGCCTCCCGGACCTGGTCTTTGTGGTCGATGTGAGCCGCGAGTATGCGGCTGTCCACGAAGCCAACCTGTTGAAAATCCCCGTGATTGCCTTGGTGGATACGAACTGTGACCCCAACAACGTGGACTTTGTTATTCCTTCCAATGACGACGCGATCCGCGCCATCAAACTGCTGGTGGCCAAAATG
>CAIQQN010000256.1 GCA_903873975.1 uncultured Anaerolineales bacterium | reverse complement strand
GATTTTACCTTACCCGCTGAACTTATGGAACGGGTGAGCAAGCAAGGTTTTGACATTCTGCCGGAGCTGATCCAGGTGATCATCAATGCGGCAATGCAGGCGGAACGGCAGCAGTACCTGAAAGCAGAACCTTATCAACATACCGAAGAACGTCAGGGACATGCCAACGGCTACAAGCCGAAGACGGTTCACACCCGAGTGGGCAGCATCACCTTCGCGATCCCGCAAGTGCGTGAAGGCGGGTTCTACCCGGAAGCATTGGAGAAGGGTTTGCGGAGTGAACGAGCCCTGCTGCTGGCGCTGGCGGAGATGTACGTCCAGGGTGTCTCCACCCGCAAGGTGAAGGCGGTCACCGAGAAGTTGTGCGGGGTTGCCATGTCTTCGACCCAGGTCAGTCATGCCGCTGCACTCTTGGATGCAGAACTGGAGAAATGGCGCAACCGACCGCTGGGAGAGTATTTCTACCTGTTCGTGGATGCCTACTACGAGCAGGTGCGGGAGGATGGACAAGTACGCCATCTGGCCATTTTGACGGCTGTGGGCGTCAATCTGGACGGGAAACGCGAGATCTTGGGTGTTTCTGTGGCCTTGAGCGAGCACGAAGTCCATTGGCGAGCCTTCCTGGAGAGCTTGAAAGCCCGCGGCCTGGGCGGAGTGCAGCTCATCACCAGTGATGACCACGCCGGTCTGCGAGCTGCTCGCCTGGCTGTGTTTGGAGGCATTCCCTGGCAGCGTTGTCAGTTTCACCTGCAACAGAATGCCCAGGCCTACGTGCCTCGCAAGGACATGCAAGCCGAGGTCGTCGAAGATATCCGCACAATCTTCAACGCCCCGGACCGCACCACCGCAGATGCTTACCTGGCGAAGGCGGTTGAGAAGTATCGGAAGACCGCCTCCCGCCTGGCCGATTGGATGGCTGCCAACATCCCGGAAGGACTGACCGTCTTCTCCTTCCCGACTGCTCAGCGGCGTCTGATCCGCACGACCAATGGCGTGGAGCGCTTACACCGCGAAGTCCGCCGCCGGGCACGCGTGGTGAGTATCTTCCCAAACCCGGCTTCCTGCTTACGCCTGGTTTCGGCTGTGCTCGCCGAGATCAGCGATGAGTGGCTGACCGGAAGAACATATTTGACTTTTCAAGGTTCAGAGTAGTTCGTTCTATTTTCTTCAGAGGATGCACTTGATCGAATTTACAGAAAAAACCTTGCACTATCATCCTGGCTTTTTACAATCGTTCGAGACCAGTTGCATTGTAGTGAGTTGATTACCTGCCGTCCATATCATAGATCATAATGAACCAATGCAATTGTGCGCTAACTTCCAGCCATAACCGAACTGATTGGCTGAATTATAGCAAAGCTCAGTCCCTTCCGCGAGTCGAGGAACTGAAAATATAAAGAACAAATTAACATATATTCTACTCGGTTTCATGATAAATAATATGAAGATTCCTTGATAATTATAGCCAAGTGCTGGATTTGCCCTTTTTCATTACTTTCCGCCCAGGATGCTGCAGATTTGATTGACATGCCCCTCACCTTGGGGTATCCTTCCCCCGTCCGGGTGGGTCCGGCGCGGCGGAGCCTTTCGAACCCCGTCAGGTCCGAAAGGAAGCAGCGGTAAGGAAGTGTCTCCGGGTGCCGCCGGTTAACCTGCCCGGATATTTCTATTGGCAGGCTTGCGTGGCGAGCCGCAAGGCAAATAAGGTTTTTGCACTCTTTTCCCTAACCCGGACAAGCCGGAATAGAAAAGCTTTTACCACGAAAGGCACGAAGGATTACGAAGGCGCACAAAGAAGAGCAAAATGTAAAAAACTTGGTGTTCCCTAGTGACCTTTGCGGTAAATATTCT
>CAIQQN010000255.1 GCA_903873975.1 uncultured Anaerolineales bacterium | reverse complement strand
TGCTGAAGATGGGCACCTACGGCTTCCTGCGCTTCAACCTGACGATGTTCCCGCAAGCAGCTCTCAAGGCGGCTCCCTGGATGGCCTTGCTGGCCGTCATCGGCATCATTTACGGCGCGGCGGTTTCCTACGCACAGAAGGATATCAAGAAACTGGTTGCCTACTCTTCGGTCAGCCACCTTGGGTTCGTGATGCTGGGTCTCTTCGCCCTCAATCCGCAGGGCCTCGAAGGCGGTATCCTGCAAATGATCAACCACGGTCTGAGCACCGGTGCATTGTTCCTCCTGGTCGGTATGGTCTACGAACAGACGCATACCCGTGAGTTCAGCGTTTACGGCGGCCTGTGGAAGATCATGCCCATCTTTGGCACAGTGATGCTGATCGTCTCCCTGTCCTCGATGGGCCTGCCCGGACTGAACGGGTTTATCGGCGAGTTTGCCATTTTACTGGGCGCTTTCGGGTCCAAAGCGATCGGCTCACCCTGGTTTGCCGGGGTGGCCGCGGCAGGCGTCATCATGGCCGCCATTTACATCCTGTACATGTTCCAGAAGATATTCCTCGGCCCTGAAGGCTCGATCGTGGAAGAAGTCAAAAAGCACGGGCACGCTCTGCGCGACCTGAACTTGCGTGAGATCGTCACCATCGTCCCGCTGCTGGTCTTCATTTTCTGGATCGGCCTGTATCCGAAACCGTTCTTCGCCCTGATGGCCCCGGCAGTCGAAAAACTACTGATGGCGTTCCCCCACTAACAAGTGTTTCTACGAGGCGGCCCATCAATGGTGATGGCTCGCAAAAACACATAGGAAGAAATTATGACGCAATCCGATCTCCGCACAATTCTGCCGACTGTCCTGCTCGTTGCCTGGGCCTGCGTGCTCCTGTTGGTGGACCTGTTCATTCCCAAGGGACGCAAGGGCTGGACGGCTTTGCTGGCCGCCGTCGGCCTGGCCGGCGCGCTGGGAGTGACCCTGGCCCAGGCCGGGCGGGAACTCTCCGCTTTCGGCGGGATGATCGTGCTGGACGGTTTCTCGTCTTTCCTGGGCGCCCTTTTCCTTGCGAGTGGGATAGGTGCCATCGCCATTGCCTACGGTTACCTCAAGCGCATGGGCCTGGGGCGCGGCGAGTATTACACTCTGATGCTCTTCAGCCTCTCCGGCATGTTGCTGATGGCCCAGGCCGCTGACCTGATCGTCGTCTTTCTGGCGCTCGAACTGCTCTCCATCCCGCTCTACGTGCTGGCGGCCTTTGCCCGCCCGCGGTCAGACTCGGAAGAGGCCGGTATCAAATACTTCCTGCTGGGAGCTTTCGCAACCGGCTTCGTGGTCTACGGCATCACCCTGGTCTTCGGGGCGACCGGTGCAACCGCCCTGAGCGGGATTGCGGCAGCTGTTGTGGCGGGGGCTTTCACAAAATATCTGCTGCTGATCGGCGCGGCGCTGATCCTGGTGGGATTCAGTTTCAAGGTGGCGGCCGTACCGTTCCACATGTGGACGCCGGACGTCTACCAGGGTGCGCCCACCTCGGTGACCGGTTTTATGGCGGTCGGCGCCAAGGCGGCCGGGTTCGCCGCCCTGCTGCGGATTTTTATCACGGCGTTCCCCTCACTCGACGTGGACCTGGTGCCGGTGCTGTGGGGTCTGGCTGCCCTGACGATGGTGGTGGGGAATGTGGTTGCCATCTCTCAGACCAACATCAAGCGGCTGCTGGCCTACTCCAGTATTGCCCACGCCGGGTACATCCTGATGGCCTTCGTCACCTTTGGGAATCCGAAGGTTGCGCCGGATGCGGTGGCCTCAGCCCTGTTCTACCTGGTGACCTACGCCATCACCTCCTTCGGGGCCTGGGCGGTCGTCATCGCACTGGAGAAGCCGGAGGGGAAGGGCCTTGAGATCAGCGACTTCGCCGGCCTGGGGCGCACGCGCCCGCTGCTGGCAGCAGCGATGACAGTCTTCATGCTCTCGCTGACCGGGATGCCGCCCACGCTGGGACTGGTGGGCAAGTTCTACCTGTTTCGTACGGCAGTCGAGGGCGGCTTTATCGGGCTGGCGGTCATCGGCGTGCTGACCTCGCTCGTCTCCGCTTACTACTACCTGCGGGTGGTGGTGATGATGTATATGCGTGAAGGCGACGCTGAGACGGAGCGCGAACCCTGGCTGGATCTCACATGGGGCCTGGCCGCCCTGGCCACGGTGGCTCTGAGTTTCGTCCCGATGGTGCTCTTCGCCTGGGCCAGTGGAGCGGTGTTGAAATTATTTTAGGATGATCCTGTCGGAAAATAGTTACAGGACAGCGATGAGCTGCTGTTTTTTTGTCTGGTCAACGGTGAAACTCTGCAGAAGTGGCGGGACGAGCGAGACTCCTTCGTTCGTCACACCACGTACTCATAAAGAGACGAATCCGACGTCGCATAATGTCCGATGTCGTTCAAGAGCAACAATTGCGCTTCATTCTCGTTCGGGAACAATAACACATTCAAACAGGCGGGACGTTGGGCGAGTTTGTCGCGGTACTGTTGCGGGTCGAGCCCCACGAATTTGCAGATCAACAATCGATTGGTCGTCTTGTGGGCAACAACGAGAATGGTCTGCCCAGCATGCTTCTTAACCAGCTGCGAGAGCGCAGGCGCGGCGCGCTTGAGAACGTCCTCACCAGACTCGCCATTCTCCGGGCGAAAGTGGAAGGGGTCGCGATCGTATTCATCTATCTGGGCTTGACCATATTGCTGGAGAATCTCCTCGCGATCCTTGCCATCCCAGACACCGTGATTCATCTCACGCAATTCGGGTACGGGAGTCACCTCCATCCCGTGCACGCGCGCTGTAAAACCTGCGGTCTCACGCGCACGCTGCATGCTGCTTGCATAGATTGCATCGAGGGGATAGCGCGCCAGGCGCACCGCCAGTTCCGACCCGTGGATGCGTCCCTCTTTCGACAAAGGAATGTCGGTCGCGCCGGTAAACCGACCATCCTTGCTTGCCTGTGTATCGCCGTGGCGAACAAGCAAAACTCGAGTAGCCATTGTATTCTCCTTGTGTGAATTTCTCTGGAATCGTTCAGATGATTAATCCGATAGCAAATGTCACAGCGTAGGCGAGTGTCATTTGCGCCGTAAGCCCACATCCTATTTCAACGCGCGCATCCGGTTATTTTTTGGATTGTGCTCGACTTCAGCGAGATTCAACGCTTCCATAAGCGGCGGCACGTACATACCGAAACGACCGCGCAAACCCTTCTTCAGCCCGTACCAGCCGCCGACGGGATTCTTCGGCGAGCGGCCCCAGGCTTCGACGGTTCCCTCTGCAGCAGGTTTTTGTTCATCGGCGCTTCCGAGCGGCATCCAGTCCTCACGAGCTTTGAGCATTGCGTGCAAGTCGTTCAGGCAGCGTAACTGGTAACGCAGCTCGGTCTTCCCAACGGTGCATATCAGGGCGGGTGGGTTTGCCGTCTCATCCCGATACATCTGGTATTCCGATTGCCCGCTGGGTGTTTTAAGATGCCACGGGTGCTCGCATGTACCATCCCCATCCACTTGATTCGGTTTCATTTTGTCTCCTTTCAATATTTATCTTATATATCTAATTTATCATATTATATCATTATTCTCCTGAAGAATCCCGGGTACGCCGCACACCTACCCCAAGCAAAGCGAGGGGCACATGTGCATCATACCTGGTTGGATAATAGTTACAGGACAGCGCTGAGCTGTCCTGTTTCTTTGTCTGGCCAACGGTGAGCGTTACCAATGGGATGGATTGGCAAGACTACTTGATAATATGGCACGAAACTTGGCAAAACGCGCACGATACGCATGCGGCAAAGCTGCGGTCTGTAGTGAGCGAAGGCGAACCATCCGCTGGAGCCGTTGTCAGGCGCCCGTGAATTACAGGTAATACTGCACTTTATCCAGGTATGGAAAATCTTCCGGCTTGACGGGTAGCTTCGCCAGCGGCGTTACCGGAAGCGCGCTGCCCCATTCTTCGATTTCCGCATCGAACCATTCCAGCAGGGGATAGGGGCGGTGTTCGGGGAAATCTTCGGCATTGGCAAGGTAAACCATTCCATCCGTGAAAGGCGGGTTATTCTTGCTTTCGGCAGGTAAGTCGAAGTGGTAATACTTTATCCGTCCCGGCCCATGACCGAGGCGCACGCAGCCATTTTCGGTCACACGGATTTTTGATTTGTCCAGAACGGCAAACCACAAAGCCCATGTACCATCTGGCGAGCAGAAAATTTGATGGCGATTGCCAAACTCGCTCGAATCCTGCGACAGGCGTACTGGCTGGAGCGTGGTAAAGTTTTGCAAGGTCGAACCATGGGCGACGTATCCGCGCCAGTCACAGATGTAATTCAAAAAATCGACTTTTGGATAAGGCAAATGGTAATCAATGAGGGCGTTGGGACCCTGCGCCAAGGTGGAATCGAGCAAACGGTCAAAAGCCGATTGCCTGTCCGCGGAGGTCGGTTGCACTACCCGTTGGATCGGTGGAATGGGGGAAGCGCGGCGGATTATCTTGTAGAAAAAATGAAACAGAGGTCGAGTGATGAATGATGGCATGCGGATATGCGGCCTATTCTGTGATTCGTTCCCGTTCGTAATCCAAGGGTGTCCGAGAGTCTCACAACGAGGCGCGGACTGCCAGGTTATGTAGTCGGTTGAGAGCCTCACCCCGAGAAAACAATACAACAGATCCATCCCGCGGGCAAGCAGCTGGATGTGGTGAGCGAAGACGAACCATCCGCTGCTCTCACTTTCTCCCAAGGCGGGGGAAGAAGCGCGGCACCTGCTGCATGTACCCGTCATATCCCGGCACGCGACGGAGAAGGTCGCGTTCCTCCAGAGGCACCTGGAGGAGAATCCAGCCAATAAAAATGAGGCAGGTCAGGATCACCGGAAGAGTCGGCACGTATAACACCAGTCCTGCCAACTGGCACAGCAGGCCGGTGTATATCGGGTGACGGATGCGGGCATAGGGTCCCTGCCGGACGAGCGAATCCCGGTCAGTGGGGGCCAGCGCCCGCATCCGGATGAAGAGAATGGCCCAGATCTGCAGGCACGAGCCTGCGGCCAGCAGGAACCAGGAAAAAACATCGCTGGCCGCGTTCGTCGCCACCAACTGCGAGGCGGAAGCCCTGACCGCCAGTGCCAGCCCCAAGAACCAGACCGGGATTCCCAGGACGTCGCGCAGGAGGACGCTGACGAGCTGCCCGCCGCGTTTGCCCAGGCGGGCGGAGTAGGCCGCAGTGAAGGTACTGGCCGAACTAAAGGCAAATCCTACGAGCAAGGGAACCAGGAAGATGTACATTGTCAGCGGGCTTTCAGGAGCAGGTCTTTTGTTGACCCCATTCCAAAGCGATTGATCCCGCTGGAGAGTTCCCCCACCTCATCAAGGATTGGTTTGAGGTCCAACCCGGCGGAGCGGGCCTCTCTGCAAATATCCTGCAACCAGAGGATAGCGTCGCGCGTATCCCGGCCCTGGTCTTTCAACGAGAAGAGCAGCAACTGGCGGCGGAAACCATCCGGAGTGAGGTCCCTGGGGAGGGCCGCCGCCCAGGAAAAGGCCTGGTACTTATTGAACAGGGCTCGGAGGGCGGTCCTGGTCGGCTCGTCACATTGAACGTAGAGTTCGAGGACTTCCACCAGCAAAGTCTCCACCTGGCCCCGGATATTGGCCTCATCCAAAGCAGGAGGAACACTTTTCAACTTTCCCAGCCAATTGGGGTCGGTAATGTCAACCGGCCGGTTGGCAATGGGAGCCAGGTGCTGGTCAAACCGGGCGATTGCCGCTTCGACTTCGGAAAGGTTTCTCATGTGCTTCTTACTCCATCCCGCCGGGCGGGCAAGCAGTTTTCGCTGCCGGCCCCTCTAAATGAAGGCCAGCAAAACCATATACCCATCTGCAAGGATGCAGAAGGCTGCCAGAGTGGTCATCATCCCATAGACGGCCCGGGTAGCCGGGGATTTCTCCAAAGGCCTCTTGAGCCACCCAATGCAACCTGCTCCAAGCGGCAGGAGGGACAGGATACCCAGGAAACGGAAATCCAGTGGATAGGTCCGGGAAGTCAGCCATGGAAGACAAAAGAAAAACAAGGTGGCCAGGAGGACCGCCGCGCCTGTCACGCTGAAACCAAAGCTCCGGCCTTTACGGGCCACCCAGGTGCGCTTGCCGCCCAAACGGTCCGCTTCCATATCCGGGTTCTCCACGGTCAGAATGAATGCCAAACCATACAGCATCAGGGGGACGCTAAAAAGCAATCCAGCCTGATCAATGTGCCCGCTTGTTACCAGATATCCCAATCCCGGGACGAGCAGGCCAATGCTGATGATCATCGCCAGCTCCCCCAGACCGCGATAAGCAAGCCTTAAAGGCGAGGCGGAGTAGAACCAGCCCAATAGATTACCCAGCACGACCAGGCCCAAAAACCAGATCGGGATTGAATACACGATTTGAAACAAAATTCCGAACGCCAAGGAGGACAAGATCAGGGCAATCGCAACCCGCCTGGCAGGAGCTCTCAATTCGGGATGATCTACCAGGATACCACTGCCTCCGCTGAAGAAGGTGGGTCTGCCATGCCGGTCAACATCCACATCGAAGTAGTCGTTACTGTAGGAAACGGAAAGATGGGCCGGTATAAGGACCAGGTAGCCCAGGAGCATTCTTGGCAGGGAAAAAGATGCCCCCAATAGAATTGCCCAGCAAGCCCCGAATATGAAAAGGAACAGCCCGCAGATTAGGAATTGCGGCCGGGCGACCCGGAACAGTTTAGACATTCTTCTTCAACACCTCGCCCAGCCGCGCAATTTCATCCGGTGTATTGTAGTGAACCGCACCGACTCGCACCATCCCGCCACTGGCCTCAAGCCCCAGCCGCTCGGTGACAGCCAGGGCGTAATAGTTCCCGTCCCAGACGTAGATGCCTTCGCCAGCCAGCGCCTCGGCGACGAGGCGCGGGTGTTTGCCCTCCAGCGTGAACGAGAAGGTTGGGACGCGCTGGTCGAGCCTGCGCGGGTCGGACTGACCATACAACCGCAGGCCGGGGATCCCCGCCAGCGTGGCGAGCAGGAGGCGGCTGAGTTCGAACTCGTGGGCGCGCAGGGCTGTCATGGCCTTCTTGAGTTCCAACCGGCGCCCGGTATAACCGGACTCGACCAGGCCCTCTTCCTGTTCAGCGCCAAAGGTCTTACCCAACCACTCGAAATATTCCAAGGCGCCGAGCACCCCGGCGATGCCCTCGTGGTTCTGCGTGCCAGTCTCGAATTTACCCGGTAGCGAATCCGGCGCAGGGCGGACCTTATAGGCTTTGAGTCCGTCCAGCAGATCATACCGCCCGTAAAGGATGCCAGTGTGGGGACCGAAGAATTTATAGGAGGAGCACACCAGGAAGTCCACGCCCAGGGACTGCACGTCGATCGGACCATGCGGGGCGTACTGCACCGCGTCCACGTAGACCAGCGCTCCGGCGGCGTGGGCCATCTCGGTAATTTTTCGCACCGGGTTGATGGTCCCGACGGCGTTCGAGGCGTAGCCGAAGGCCACGATCTTTGGCTTGCGTTCCAGCGCCTGCTCGAATTCGTCCAGTTTCAGGGTGCAGTCTTCCACATCGAAATCGATCCAGGTGACCTTGCAGCCCCGGTCCTCGGCCACCAGGAGCCAGGGCGAGATATTGGCATCGTGGTCGAGGCGGGTGACGATGAGCTCGTCGCCCGGGTTGAGAGCCCGCGCCAGCGAGCGGCTGATGTGCAGGGTGAGGGTGGTCATATTGTTGCCGAAGATGATCTCCTCGGGGCGGGCGGCGTTCAGGAAATCGGCCATGGCGGCATGCGCTTCATTGAGAATGGCGTCGGACTGCTGACTGGTGGCAAAAGCGCCATCGTGGTTGGCGTTGCATTCCAGCAGATAGGATTGGATGCGGAGGGCGGACTGTCGGGAAATCTGGGTCCCGCCGGGGTTGTCGAAGAAGATGGCGGGGCGGTGGAGGGAAGGGAATTGTGCGCGGATTTGATTTATGTCGAGGGTCATGGGAAACTCCTTGGCTTGATTATATATGGAGATGAGAGTAGAGAATAGAGAGAGCTGGGAGCAGGCAGAAGAAAAGATTCACCACGAAGGTCACCAAGGAGCACGAAGTTTCACGAAGGAAGAGAATTTGAGGGTAAGGTAAAAAGGCGGAAGGCAGAGGACCCAGAAGTACGAGATGCCCCAGAGACGCCAGAGGAAGCGGCAGGCGAATTGTTTGTTTCCTCCAAAAAGAGGAGACAAACAAATAAGTGCTGGGAGGTGATACTCCAGTGAAAGGTTCTTCATTGTAAAATTCCCTTGTGAGCGTGAAAATTCGACAGGAATTGTTTTTAAGCAAATCAAACAATTCAAACAATTCGTTATATCAACGACTCGTGTCGTCGAAACAACCTATGGAGGCTTGAAACATGGGGCTCTCGTAAGCCCGAAACGGACGATGGCTTTCATCGAAGGCTCTTGCCTTCGATGTGACGCACTCCCGGAAGGGCACCGGGACGGTGTGCGACGTGACGCCGCAGTGTGCGCATGATGCCGGCACGGCTAGTGACGGTGGGGAGAAGACCTCCCGGAAGAGCACCGGGACGATGTCGTCCAATAGGAGGAAAAAGGGGTTGTATGGATTTTAAGTTGTGGTAAAATGTGTGTATCACATTTGATATACACAGTTAGGAGAGAACCATGAGCAAATCCACCATGATCACCGCGCGGGTCGATCCGAGGTTAAAGCGCGAAACGGAAAAAGTATTGAAGAACCTGGGCCTGACCACCTCCCAGGCGATCACCCTGTTCTTCAACCAGATCAACCTCAGGCAAGGCCTGCCCTTCGCAGTGGCCATCCCCAACTCTGAAACGGCGAAAGCGATCGAGGAGGCGCTGAGGGGCGTAAACCTTCATCCAGCGGAAAGCGTTGAGACGCTCTTTGAAGAACTGGGGACATAATGCGCACCATCCGCTATTCAGGGCAGTTTAAAAAGGACGCCAAACTCATGAACAAGCGCGGCATTGAGATGAAAAAACTGCGCCGCGTAATCGAGAAACTGGTCAACGAAGAGGAACTGGAGGTGCGCGCCAAAGACCATCCCCTGCAGGGTGAATATGCGGGGGCGCGCGATTGTCACATCGGCCCTGATTGGATTTTGATCTACGCCATTGTGGGAGACGAACTGCGTCTTATCCGCACAGGCACACACTCGGATCTATTCCAGTAATTGCCATGCCTGCCAACGCCTTCAGCACCAAATCTCAATTGTGCACGCTACTCGACCGGTTGACCGCTCCCGCCGAATTGGCTGTTTCCCAGCCCGATGGTTCCGTCCGCTGTACTGCCTGCGGACACCGCTGCCTGGTGCGGGCGGGTCGGCGCGGCATCTGCCAGGTGCGCTTCAATGAGGGGGGAAAGCTGCGCGTGCCATGGGGCTACGTGGCAGCGCTCAACGCGGACCCGGTGGAGAAAAAACCTTTTTACCACTTCCTGCCCGGTTCCATCGCGCTGACCTTCGGGATGTTGGGCTGCGACTTCCACTGCGGCTACTGCCAGAACTGGCTGACCTCGCAGGCGCTGCGCGACCCGGCAGCCGACGAGGGGGCGTATTTTGTGAAGCGCATTTCTCCGGAGCAGATCGTGGAGACCGCCCGCCGCAGCGGGGCGGAGGTGATCGCATCCTCTTACAATGAGCCGCTCATCACCAGCGAGTGGGCCGCAGCGGTCTTTAAGCTGGCGACGCAGGCGGGTATCAAGTGCGTCTACGTCTCGAATGGCAATGCAACGCCGGAAGTGCTGGAGTACCTGCGGCCTTATCTAGCCGGAATGAAAATCGACCTGAAATCCATGCAGGATAAGAACTACCGGCAGTTGGGCGGTGTGCTGAAGAACGTGCTGGATACCATCAAGCGGGTTAAAGAAATGGGGCTCTGGCTGGAGGTGGTCACGCTGGTGGTACCCGGCTTCAATGACAGTGTGGATGAACTGTGGGAGGCGGCGCGCTTCCTCTCGTCGGTTTCGCCGGACATCCCCTGGCATGTAACGGCGTTCCACTCTGACTACAAGATGGAGGATACCCCCAACACCCCGGCGAAAACCCTGCTGCGGGCGGCCGAGATCGGGCGGGAGGCCGGGCTGCGCTACGTCTATGCCGGGAACCTGCCCGGCCGGGTGGACGAGTACGAGACCACCTTCTGCCCGCATTGCAATACCGCGCTGGTGGAACGCAGCGGCTATTCCATCCGGGCGATGCGAGTCACAAGCAGGGGGACCTGTCCGAAGTGTGAGGCGACAGTGGCGGGAGTCTGGCCTGAGGTCCGGGACGGAACGCGGTGAGGCACGAAAGATGTCCAGACATTAGTACCTTAACCGGCTTGAATCATGACCCGAAATACTGTACAATTTTATTGGTTAATGCCCCCATTACCGATCGTTCGCGCAAGGGAGAGACTTTATGGACATAATCAAGGTAGCCGCAACATCCCGTACCGCTGCTGTGGCCGGGGCCATCGCGGGCGTTGTCCGCGAACACAAACGGGCGGAAGTGCAGGCAATTGGAGCGGGGGCCGTGAATCAGGCCATCAAGGCGCTCATATTGGCAACCGGTTATCTCAAGAACGACGGCATCTTTGTGGTGGCAATACCAGAGTTCGTGGACGTGGAGATAGAGGATAAGATCCGAACGGCCATCAAAATCGTGGTTGAGCCTCGCTAAGAACCCCTAACAAAACCTGCTCCCGCTGCCGTCCCCCTTCGGGGATGCTCCGCGAGGTACGGCAGCGGGGACGCCGCCTAGAGCGAGGTTTGTTAGGCACTCTAAGGTTTTCTCCCGGTTCCCAAAGTTGACAAGTTGGCAGGGCTTTCACAAAGCCACCTGCTATTTTGCAATACCCTGTGACTTCGGCGCCTCGTATTGACGCCTCGTGGCGTCAATGTGGCTGACGGCGGCTCGAAGCCGCCTCAGCCGATGGCGCCGAAACTGCCGATCCCAGCGATTCGACGACTCGTGTCGTCTACCAGCCGATGCCGGCTTGATGCCGGCTCGGCTAGTCCTGTTGCTGGGACTGCCGATGGGGGCTTGACGCCCCCTCGGCTTGTGGCGGCATGACGCCGCCTCGACCGGGCTTCGGCTGGAAGAAGATCTTGGGGTGTGGGCGGACGGCTTTGTCGTCCGCCCACACCCCAAACCCCTAATTAATGTAAACTGTGGACAAACCAGCGAGGGGCCGGATAGGAGGGCGCCTCGTGTGTTATCATTGGCAAGAGGAAATCATCCCGACCATGTGGCGCGCAGGAAAATATCGCTGGTGGATCTTGAGTACACTGCTTGTGCTGGGAGGCCTGTTCCCGGTGTTGACGGGCGGTGCAGTGCATGCCGCACCGCCGCAAAGTTATCAGGCTTTATCCGTTATTATCAGCGAAGTGGCCTGGGGAGGAACAGCCGCTTCCCAGGCTGACGAATGGATCGAGCTATACAACCCGGGAAGCCAGCCCATTAACCTTTCAGGCTGGGGGTTGGCGGCAGACGATGGTGACCCCGATATTTCCCTGGCGGGCACAATAGGTGCCGGCGGTTTTTTCTTATTGGAGCGCACAGACGACAGCACCGTCAGCGACATCACTGCCAATCAAATTTTCTATTCAGCATCCGGCCTGTCCAATAGCGGTGAAATCCTGCGCTTATTCGCGCCCGATAGCAGTGTAATTGACACAGCAAATCAGGATGGAGGCGGCTGGCCGGCTGGTTCCTCGGCTCCAGGTTATTACAGCATGGAACGGGTTGGCCCGATCCCGGATGGTCCGGGCGCATGGGCCAGCAATAATGGCATTGTGAGATATGGATTGGACGCGAACGGCAATCCGATCAACGGCACGCCAGGCCAATTATCTGCTTTATGGCCGGCTGACAATAATCCAACCGGCACCAACACCCCCACGCTTACCGCCACAGCGACTCCCACCCAGACAGGCACAGCCACATCCACGCCAACCAACACCGGTTCTCCCACCAACACCGGCACACCCACCAACACGCCGACGCCGACCATCACCGGTTCTCTCACCGATACCGGTACTCCCACCAACACCGGCACACCCACCAATACACCGACGCCAACTATCACCGGTTCTCTCACTGATACCAGCACGCCCACGCCGACCGGTTCAGCAACGGTCACTTCGACCGCCACGACAAACGGTCTCTACACCGCCACCCCGACCGCGCCAGCGCACCTGGTGATCAGCGAATTCCGCTCGAGCGGCCCGAACGGAGCGGACGACGAGTTTGTGGAACTCTACAACCCCACCGGCGCGGCGGTCAATATTGGCTCATGGGCGATCAGGAGATCGAGCAGTTGCGGTACGAGCTTAGCAAACCTGGTGATCATCCCCGCCAATACCATCCTCCTGGCGGGCCAGCATTACCTGACTGCGTCAGCCAGTTCCAGCGTGAACGGCGCAGACCAGACCTTCACACCTTCCCTGGCAGATGATGGGGGTTTGGCGCTGGTCGATTCTTTCGGCACGATGGTCGACCAGGCCGGGATGTGCACAACCACGCAATACCAGGAAGGGACAGTCCTTTTGCCGCTTTCGGGCAACTCCGATCAGAGTTACGAGCGCAAGCCGGGCGGCGCCACCAGTTGTTATGATACCAATAACAATGCCAGAGACCTTGCACTTATTTCCCCCGCCCACCCCCAGAATCGAGCCAGCCAAATTGTAATGTGCGCGGGGGTACTGATCTCCTCGCCGACAAACACTCCCACTCGCACGCCGACGCGTACTCCCACGCGTACCGCCACTGCCCTGCCCGGCATCGTGGTCATTAACGAGTTCCTGCCCCATCCGCAGACCGATTGGAATGGCGACGGAACGGTCAATACCGGCGATGAGTATATCGAACTGATGAACATGGGCACGGAATCCATCAGTTTGAATTTCTGGAAACTGGACAACGGCGTCGGCGGCCACTCCACTCCCTATGCCCTGCCCAATATAATCCTGCTGCCGCACCAGATCGCCGTCTTCTTTCACTCTGAGACCGGCATTTCCCTCAGCGATGGCGGCGATACCGTCCGCCTGCTCAAACCTGACAGCCGGACGTCGGACATCTATACCTACCCGGTGGTGACTGCCGCGGACCAAACCTGGTGCCGCCTTCCGGATGGGGGCGGGGCCTGGGCATTTGCCTGCAGTCCCTCGCCCGGGAAGCTGAACATCCCCATCGAATCCATTACCCCCACCCCCACCACCACGCCCGCAGCAGGGGGGGAGGAAGGCGGAGGGCCAAACTGCCTGGTGGATCCAGCTCCGCAGCCGATCCAGTCGGCGGAATGTAACAGCCCCGGCGCAGGGATGTGGGGCGAGATCGGGAGCAGGGAAATCTGGCTGGAGAGCCGCTGGAAATGGGATGTATTTGTGAAATAAAAATTCCCCGGGAAGCCGGGGAATTTTGTTCTATGAATATAGGGAAATTTCAATTGCTCTCAAAGAGCCCAATGGTCAGGGCGATTGTATTTTCTCCGTGGTATTGCTATACTTTAAGAGAATTTCATAAGCTGATGTTCCGCCTAAAGGCAGCTGAGTATAGCGTTGGACGCCATCACTTCTGGCCAAGTGCAAGGGAGATAACCACATGAGCGATATATTAAACGACTTCTCAACAGAGGCCTTGACTGCAGCCATAAAGGCTAATCTATTCGAGTATTACGATTATCTTGGACGCTCGCCAAAGGCAGAGCTGCACGAGGATTCTCTTATGAAGTGGGTATTCACAGGCATCTCCAACTCGTTTCTTAATAATGTTCTCCATACGCACCTGACATCAGACAATGTCGATGAAATAATTCAGCAAACACTGGCGAGTTTTAAGTCCAGGAATATAACGAAGCTGTCGTGGTGGACTGAACCAGGAACTCAACCCACAAATCTGGGGGAACACCTGGTTGCCCACGGTTTGATATACGATAATGAAGAGCCTGGAATGGCTGTTGATTTGCTGGGGTTGAAGGGAGTGCCGACGCCCATGGGCCTGACCATTAAACGGGTTGACAATTTAGAGGTACTGAGGGAGTTTGTCCATGCAGCAGCCATCGGTTTTGGGCTTACCGAATCCAGTGAGGGCATTTGCTTCGATCTGTTCGCCGGTCTGGGATTTGATCTGCCGTTGAACAATTATGTTGGATACATCAGTGAGGAGCCTGTCGCCACAGCCGAATTGTTCCTGGGAGCAGGTGTGGTGGGAATTTATTGGGTGTCTACTGTGCCGGAAGCGCGTCGCAAGGGAATTGGCCTGGCAATGACGCAGGCACCCCTATGGCAGGCTCGTGAGATGGGATATCACGTCGGTATTTTGCATTCATCCGACCAGGGGATAGGTGTCTACCGCCAGCTTGGATTTGTGGAGAAATGCAAAATGGGTCATTACGTCTGGAATGCGAAATAAACTCAATATGAATTATGCCACTAAAGATACTATCCGCAAACCCGGATGGTTGCCTCTGTGACAGAAAATAAGAACATGTAACCTGGTATTCACTCCCGATTATCACCGACTATTAAGAATCGCACCTCAATAGTGTCTCAATGAGATAAGGAATTTGACGCATTGATTCCGCCCTGCCAAGCCGGGGAATTTGATTTTAATCACAGGCGGCGCGCGCCACTTCTTCGGGGTCGAAGATAACCTCCTCCTTGCCGGTCAGTTTATCATCCACCTTCAGAGCGATCAGTTCCAGGTGACCGGGGTGCGCCACATAGTCAATATCGTCGGCAGGGACCGTCAGCACGGGGCAGAGGGTGAAGTCTGCAATCCAGGTCTCGTACAGGTTGTTCAGGCTGGTCAGGTAATCGGCAGGGATGGTGCGCTCGTAGTCGCGCCCGCGCCCACCGATGCGCTGGATAAGAGTAGAGACGGAAGCACGCAGGTAGATGACCAGGTCGGGCGGAGGCAGGAACTCGACCAGGGTCTGGTAAAGTTCGCGATAGGTCTGGTAATCGCGGGTGCGGATGTGACCTTGCAGGAACAGGGTGTGGGCGAAGATCTCGGCATCCTCGTAAACCGAACGGTCCTGGATGGCGGAGGATGGATACAGCGCCAGTTGGTGGTGGGCGCGCAGGCGGTGGGTCAGGAAGAAGATCTGCGAATGGAAGGCCCAGGCTTGCATGTCTTTATAAAAGTCGGCCAGGTAGGGGTTCTCGGCCACCGGTTCAAAGAAGGGCGTCCAGCCCAGTTTTGCACATAACAACTCAACCAGTGTGGACTTACCCACACCGATGTTGCCTGCAACGGCGACAAATTTTTTCATTTCACCTTCCCGTGAACACCCGGATGGGGTATCTTCTCAATAATTGGGGGAAAGCTGTTGAGAAATTACCGGACGGGCGTTAGAAAAAATCATGGCTTTGTGGCCAGTTCTTCGTCAATAATGGATTTGAAACTCTCGAACGGCTGCGCCCCGATCAAAATCCTGCCGTTGATCACAAAACTCGGCGTGCCGGTCAACCCCAAACGGTCGGCATCAACGGCATCCGCCTTGACTTCGGCCTGGAAGCGATGATCGTCGAGGCAGGCGGTGAAGGCAGCGGTATCCAGCCCCAGGTCGGCGGCGTACTGTTCGTAGGCCGCGCGGCCCAGTGAGTACTGTCCGCTGAAGAGGTCGTCGTGGAACTTCCAGTAAACGCCCTGTTCTCCGGCGCAGTTGGCGGCTTCGGCAGCCGGGAGCGACTCGGGATGCCCGGGCAGGGGCAGGTCGCGGTAGACGAAGCGGATCTTGCCCGGATAATTAGCCATCAATTGGTCATAAACCTGTTGATACCAGGCCTGGCAGTACGGGCACTGGTAGTCGCTGAATTCAATGATGGTGACGGGGGCATCCTCCGGGCCGATGGACGGGTCGCCATCCGTCGAAGCGTCCACGCGCTGGACCTCGGTCGCGCCTGCCGCCGCCGATTTGGTCGCATGACCCCAGAGCAAGTATCCCGACCCCAGCCCAAGGATGAACGCAACCGGGATGAGGAGGTTTACAAATGGGGAAAGTGACTTGCTTTTCTTGTGGGTGGAGGGGGTAGGCATGGCGGCGATTATACTGCTTCTTTCCAGGAATCGTAACTCATTTGGTTCGAAGGGCTGGCTGGTTGGAATATTTGGCCTTGGCGATTGGCGCAGTACCTTGTACTGCGTTTTTCATGGAATCGTAACTCATTTGGTTTGAAGGGTCTGCTGGTTGGAAAATTTAGCCCTGGCGATTGGCGCAGTACCTTGTACTGGTTCCTTCCCAGCAGCTTCACCTGGCCGCCTTAAGAATCAGCCCTGAGGAGAATCTCTCCTCAGGGCATTGTTTCCTAAAGGGTGGGATTACTGAACCCGGCCAAAGGTCTCGGTGCCGGATGTTCCATCGCTGTACGACCAGTTGATGTACAGGCTGTCGCCGCTGATGGAGGAGGTCGTGATCGTGACGGTCAGGCTCAGGTCCGTGTCGTCATAGGACCATGTCAGGGCACTGCCATTCCAGGATTGAGAGGTGATCGAGTAGTTTGTTCCTTCCCATGAGCAAGAGAGCACAACGTACTGCCCATTCTGCCAGGCGATCACGTACGTGTCAGATGTTTGCGAGTCCTGCCACGTCCCGGCCAGACCGGGCATCGCCTCCTGGCCGCTTGGTTGCGATGTTGCAGTCGGAATGAGCGAGCTGCACGAGCAGGCGATCACCAGCATTGCCAGCACGAAGGATAATAAGGTAATTAATACTTTTCTATTGGGGTTCATGACATTCTCCTTTGAAAAAAAGTGAGGGACTGTTGATGTTATTGTACAATATTTGTGGGGAATTTAACCACTCAATTAAAAGCCATTTATCCTGATACTTCTTTCACCCGTCCCACCTGCCCATCCATCAGGCGGACCTTGATGCCGTGCGGGTGGATGGGAGAGCTTGTTAAAATATCTTTGAGGATGCCCTCAGTCAGCTTGCCGGTCGACTGGTCCTGTTTCAGGACAATGCGGACGCGCTGCCCGGGTTTGAGCTGGGCGCGGGTGGGAATATCCATGTCAATTCAACAACCCTTCGGCGAACTTCAAAAAAACCTGCACATCTTCGAAATTGCTGACCAGCCCAACCGAGACGCGCACTGCGCCAGAGGCTTTACCGTCAATGCACAGGCGGAAATCGTCCAGGCTCAGGCGCTGGCTGTGATCGGGCTGGGTGAAACAGGCGGCCAGTTCGGGTTTGGAAATGCCCAGGGCGATCTCGCCTGCGCCCGGGTTGCAGAAACAGCCCGTCCGCAGGGAAATATTGTGCTGATTGGCTTCCTGCTCGATGGAGCGGTGGTCAACCGGTCTGCCGTTTTTGTCGAAGAAGTTGGCCGTCACCGCACCGCCGCGCTTGACCATGGTCAGCGGCCCGTAGATGCGTACCAGCGGGAAGCCGCTGCTGTGTTTCATTTCCGATAGGTTATCCAGTAGCCAGCCGGTAAGGGTGCGCACCCGCTCATGGATGGTCTCGTAACCAATGGACTGGATGTGCTTCAGCCCGATTTCCACTGCCGGGATGTTGAGATAGTCGAGCGTGCCATCTTCGAAGGAGGCGGGAGCTTCGGCGAGATAGTATTTATTGCCCTGGACGGAGGCAACTGTGATCGTCCCTCCGGCAAACCAGGGGCGGTGCAGTTTCCCCAGCACCTCGCGCCGGGCCACCAGAGCCCCGACGCCGGTCGGGTAGCCGAAGATCTTGTAGAACGAGAGCGGGACGAAATCGGCCTTGTACTTGCCCAGGTCGAGGGGGTTGCTGGGGGCAAAAGCCGCTGCGTCGAGCAGCACGTCCCAGCCTTTGGCGTGGGCGCGCTCGATCCATTCGAGCGGGTGCTGAACGGCGGAGAAGTTGGACTGGGCAGGGTAGGCGAACAGGTTGTTCTTACCTGCAGCGGCCAGGTCCAGAGACGCATCGAGAGAGTCCATGTCCACGCGCATGTCCGGAAGGCAGACCGGGATGTAGGTCACCTCGGCGCCTTTGGCGTGGGCAAATTCCCGGATGCCGTTGACCGAGTTATGGTTGTCGAAGGTCAGCAGATAGCGGCTGCCCGGTTCAAAGGGGTAGGACTCGCCCACGAGTTTGAGCGCCCCGCTGGCGTTCTGGGTGAAGATGACGGTGTATTCGTCAGGATTGGCGTTGAAGAATTGCAAGATGGTCGCGCGGGTGCTTTCGATCAGCCACGTGGCAGCCAGCGAAGTGGGGTTGGAGGAGTGCGGGTTGCCAAAGACATGATCTACCAGCACTTGCTGATGAAGGCGCAATTGCGAATCGGCATACAGCCCGGCCCCGGTGTAATCGAGATAGATCTGGCCTATGCGGTCGAGACGGGCATAGTCACGGTCACGCAGTTCGTCTATATCATGGGTTTTGTCGTAGGTTGGGTATTTCTGGATAAAACCAGCATATTCGGACATGGCGGCTCCTTAATCTTTGGCCAATGGATGAGTTTAGTCATAACGATTCTTCTCTGCAATTTTAGCACCGCTTTGCTATCGTTGCCGGTCGCATGCTCTTTGAGGATTCCAGCGATGGAGGCAAAGATATGGGGGTATTGGGTGCAGTCGCGAAGCACATCGTACCCGCAGGGTAACCCCGCAGGGTACAAAACGTGACCAATACCCCCATTTCTACCCATTCCCTAATGCAATTAATAGGTAGAAAAACCGCTTGATTCTCTGACCAGCTCGTGATAAACTTATTTACCGATGCCAACGCCTTTGCTGGTGTTCACGTCAGACCTCCCGTTTGGGCAACTTATCCGTCAGAATCTGGAAGAGACGGGACGGTTTGTTGTCCTCGTGACCGGGGAGCAGGAAACTGCCGTGGCTTATGTGCGGGATTTCAACCCTGCGCTGGCTTTTTTGGACACATCCCTGACTGAAAATATTCTGCTCAAAACAGGTGCTCTCCTGCGGCAGGCCAACCCCGAGATCATCTTTGTAGTCATATCGGAAACGGGTTGGAATTCAGCGCTTGAAGAACTCTTTCCCAGGGACTACCTCTCCAAACCGTTCTACCTGCCCGACCTGCGGGAGATGATGGAGAAATTCTTCCGCTCCTCCCTCTCACAAGGGAATCCCTCTCAGAAGAAAAAAGCTGACCCGACAAATGATCTCCCCTGGCTCTCAGATGTGACGCGGGCTGCCCAGCATCTTACCCGGCTGACGCTCGAATCGTCTGCGCAGGCAGCGCTCATCACCCGCGCCGACCAACTGTGGGCTTATGCCGGGCAATTACCTCAGCCGGCAGCGAGCGAACTAGCCGATACCCTCTCGCATTACTGGGACCGCCAGGAAGAGAATGATCTGGTGCGCTTTGTCCGCCTGGCCTCCACCAACGCCGAGCATATGCTGTATGCCACGCGTCTAGCCGAAAGCATGGTACTGGCGTTGGTCTTCGACGCCGAGACGCCCTTCAGCACCATCCGCAGCCAGGCTTCGCAATTAGTGCATTCCCTCTCAACCTCACCCTCTGAAGAAACACTTGACGAGGATAAAGCGGACAGCGAGACGGACCTGAGCTCGCTTTCGAATGTCCTTTCCGATATCCCTGCCCCGAAACCGCGGCCGAACCTTCCGGCTGTTTCCGGATATGACCTTGGGCCGGCCGCGCCAGGATCCAGGAATAAGACCAATCCGGGGATCCACCTGCCTCTTGCCAATTCACCGCATTTCAGCCACGAGTCTTCTCAAGTGATGCGACAAAAGCCTCTGGTTGATACCGACCAGAGCGAGGATCCAACTTCCCCCTTCGAAAAAACGGCAGCCCTTGAGAACATAGCCTTAAGAACTGATCCGGCTCTGGAGACCACCCAAGAAACGCATCCGCACACAATCTCTGATTCTGTGCGCAAAATCGTCCTGGAACCAGTCTCGGCTGCTGTATATAACCTGGACTATGCCTGCATGCTGGTACCGCGTTTTCCACAACACCACATGACCGGTGACTTATTGGATCAATTGGGGGATTGGATTCCGAAGATTTGTATCGCCTTCGCCTGGCGGCTGGAATATATCTCGGTCCGGCCTGATTATTTGCTTTGGATCGTCGACGTGCCTCCAGCCACCTCGCCCAGCTACTTGATGCGTATTTTTCGCCAGCATACTTCTGGAAGAATATTCGAGGATTTCCCGCGCTTCAAGAAGGAGAATCCCTCCGGCGATTTCTGGGCACCGGGCTATCTTATCATCGGAGGCTCCCAGCCGCCTCCGGCCCAGTTGATTAAAGATTTCATTGCGCAGACGCGCCAACGGCAGGGAATTCCCCCGCAGGCCAACCGTTAGTCTATTATTACAACCAGCACCAGGCGGTTTGTTTCATCCGCCTTTTCCGGAAGACCATGCCCCCAACCTTATACTTAATTGATGGCCATGCCCTGGCCTACCGCATGTATTTTGCCCTGACAGCCGGTGGGTCAAGCCAGCGCTGGCAGACCTCCACCGGCGAGCCGACGGCTGGGATTTACGGTTTTGCGCGTGAACTCCTGCGCATCTTTGAGCAGGAAAAGCCCGATTACCTGGCAGTGGCCTTCGACACCGGCAAAACCTTCCGCGACACTATTTACCCCGAATACAAAGCCACACGTGCCAAGATGCCCGAGGATCTGCGCCCTCAGATTGAACGCATCCGCCAGCTGGTGGACACCTTCAACATCCCGCGCCTTGAGATGGAAGGTTTCGAGGCTGACGATGTGCTCGGTTCTGCAGCACGCTGGGCCGCCAAACAGGGACTGGGCGTCAAAATCATCACTGGTGACCGCGACCTGCTCCAACTGGTCAATGACCGCACCATCGTCTATCTGGCCGGCGACGACCAGAACTACATCACTCCCGAAGATGTGCTCGGCAAACTGCATGTCCGGCCGGAGCAGGTGGTGGATTACAAAGCCCTTGTCGGTGACCAGTCCGATAACATCCCCGGCGTACCCGGTGTGGGGGAAAAAACCACCGAGAACCTGCTTTCAAAATACGGGACATTGGACAACATTTATGCCCACCTGGAAGAGATTGAGCCGCGCTGGCGGATCAAGCTGGAGGCCGGGAAAGAGTCCGCTTACATGAGCTATAAACTTGCTGCCATCCGGACCGATCTGACGGTGGTGATTGACCTGGAACAGGCCCGTACCGAGGTCTTCGAACCAGCCAAAGTGGAAGCACTGTTTCGCGAGTTGGAATTCCGTTCGCTGATCGAAAAACTCAAAAAAATGACCGGCGCGACAGCCGCCGCGCCGGCCGGGACGCAGCAGTTGAATCTTTTCGGGGAAGAACCATTGCAGGTGAGCGAAACGCGCCCGCTGTACAGCAGCGAGTCAAAACTAAAAACCAGAGTTGTGGATTCCCTGGCCGGGCTGGAGTCGCTGGAAAAGACTCTGAAGGCCGCATCCGTCATCTCGTTCGACACCGAAACCACTTCCACCGATGAGATGACCGCCAGCCTGGTCGGTATTTCGCTGGCGATGAAAGACGGCGAGGGGTACTACATCCCGGTTGGACACAACGCCGGGACGCAGTTGCCGCTTGAACAGGTTGTTACCGCTTTACGCCGTCCGCTAACGGACGCCCGCATCCCGAAAATTGGGCATCATCTGAAATATGACTTTATCATGCTGGCGCGCTACGGCATTCGCGCGGCACCATTGGGCTTCGACACGATGGTGGCCGAGTGGGTGCTTGACCCCGGCTCGCGCAACCTGGGGCTGAAGAACCTGGCCGGGGCCCGGCTGGGCGAGAGCATGACCCGCATCGAGGAATTGATCGGCACAGGAAAGAACCAGCGCTCAATGGCGGAAGTGATTATTGCGGAGGCGGCCCCGTATGCCGCTGCGGATGCCGAGACCACCTTGCGTCTGAGGCCGTTGCTCGAGGCCGAACTCAAGCGTGTACCAAAGTTGTGGGACCTATTCGTTAATATTGAAATGCCGCTCATACCCGTTCTGGCCGACATGGAAATGGCGGGAATCGCACTCGACAGGGATTTCTTCGCCAGCTTCTCGGTGGAACTGAACGAACGCATAACCGCGCTTGAGAAACAGGTCTACACGGCGGTCGGCAAGATTTTCAATCTCAATTCTACCCAGCAACTCTCGGACGTTCTGTTCGGGACCCTGCGCCTGTCCCCGCCCGATAAGGGTCGCAAGACCGCCTCGGGTCATTACTCCACTGCCGCGGGTGTGCTGGATGGGATGAGCGGGCAGCATCCCGTGGTGGATATGATCCTGGAATACCGCGAACTCTCCAAGCTCAAATCCACCTATGTGGATGCACTGCCGATGCAAATCCACCCGGAGGATGGCCGCGTGCACACTTCCTTCAGCCAGACGGCCACCGTCACCGGGCGGCTCTCCTCGTCTGACCCGAACTTGCAGAACATCCCGACCCGCACCGACCTGGGCCGCCGCGTCCGGCGTGGTTTTGTTGCTGACCCCGGTAACGTGCTGGTATCGCTGGACTACTCGCAGATCGAGTTGCGCATTGTGGCACACATGGCTGGGGACGAGGCCATGTTAAACGCTTTTCGCGCCGGTCAGGACATCCATGCCACCACTGCGGCAGCCATATACGGGGTCCCGCTCGCAGCGGTGACGAAGGAAATGCGCCGTCATTCCAAGGCCATCAACTTCGGCCTCATCTATGGCATGTCGGCTTTTGGCTTGACGCGTTCCACTGAGTTGACCCTGTCCGAGTCTCAGGATTTTGTCGAAGCGTACTTCAGACAGTTTCCCGGTGTCAAAAAATACCTGGACGGTATTCGCAAGGAAGCCGCCCGGACCGGCTACGTTGAAACAATGCTGGGCCGCCGCCGGTACTTCCCCAACCTGAAGAGCGGCCTGAACCAGGCGATGAGGAACCGCGAGGAACGTGAGGCCATCAATGCCCCCATCCAGGGTACGGCTGCTGATATAATAAAAATTGCCATGATCAGAATTCCGCCTGCCCTGGCGAAGGCCGGTTTGCTTGGCAAAATGCTCCTGCAAGTCCATGACGAACTGGTGATTGAATGTCCACACACCGAATTGAACAGTGTGGTTGGGGTGGTGCGGGATGTCATGGAGAATGCTTATCCATTGGACATCCCACTTACCACTGAGGCGCGCTGGGGCATGAACTGGGATGAATTACAGCCACTGGTATAGAAGCTTCACCGAGAGAAAACTATGGCAGGAAACGAAGATGTATTTCAAAAAACGATGAGCATGGGCCACTCAGCGGCTTGGGACCAGCAGTGGGACAAAGCTGCCGAAGCCTATGGGAGAGCGCTCGATGAGTTCCCGGACCACCCCAAGGCGCTCTCCAGCCTGGGACTGGCCCTGTTCGAACTGCAGCGTTACGACGAGTCGCTCCAGGTTTATCAGAAGGCTGCCAAGGCGGCACCCACAGACCCGGTCCCGCTGGAGAAAGTGGGACAGCTTTCTGAGCGGCTTGGAAATATCCGGGTAGCCATCCAGTCTTTTTTCAAGGCTGCCGAACTTTATATCAGGAACCAGGAGGCGGATAAGGCTCTCTCAAACTGGGTACGCGTTACCCAATTGGATCCCGAACATATCACCGCCCATTCGTATTTGGCGATGGTTCATGAACGCCTCGGCCATGCCCAACAGGCGGCCACCGAATTCCTGATGGTGGCCAGCCTGCTCCAACGCTCCGGGAACGCGGATAAAACTGCTGAAATGATCGGACGTGCATTGCATTTGGATCCCACCAGCCCCGAAGTTCGTCAGGCGCAGGCCATGTTTAAAGGTGGACAATTGCTCCCCAAACCCATGCGGCCGCATGGTGGTACTAGTGCGCTGCGAATGGCGCAGGTGAAACAACTGGAATCCCCCAAGAATACCGATTCCAATCTTGACCCCATCGCAGAAGCGCGCAAACACGCCCTTACCCGGCTGGCGGAGATCCTGTTTGAGCTTTCTGATGAGATGGGCATTCCCCATACACCCAAACGCGGGATGCAGTCCATCGTCCATGGCACCGGAGAGTTGGATCTAAAAGAGAGCGATCGGCCCAAAATCATGCTTCACATCGGCCAAGCGATTGACGCCCAGACGAAAGACCAGGAGGCTCAGGCTGCCGAGGAACTGGAAAAAGCCCTTGCAGACGGCTTCGCAGACCCAGCGCTTTATTTCGACCTCGGCCTCTTGCGTTCAAAAACCGAGTTGCGGGAAAGCGCTATGCGCCACTTGCAGATCGCTGCCAAACATGCAGATTATGCGTTGGGGGCGCGCCTCTTACTGGCACAAATCCAGCGCCAGATGGGTCGCCTGCCTGAGGCCGTGGCCGAGTACATGGAGGCGCTCAAAGTTGCCGATGGAATGGTTGTTCCGCCTGAACAGGCTGACGAGCTTCGCCAGTTGTACGAACCGCTCATCGAAGCCCATGCTCACCAGACCGACTCAGTTGTCATGGAACAACTGTGCGACAATGTCAGGCAATTGCTGCTCCGCCCGAACTGGCGCGCTGAAGTACTCATGGCCCGTGAGCAGCTTCCGAAGTCTGCCGAGGGAACACCGCCCATGCCGTTGGCGGAAATCCTGGCCCAAGCCCAGAGCAGCCAGGTTATCGAAACAATTGGAAGAGTCCGCGGGCTGGCGCGCGCTGGTCATCTGCGTACAGCCATGGACGAGGTCTTTGAATCGTTTAAATACGCCCCAACCTATTTGCCACTCCACATCCTGATCGGTGACCTGCTGGTCCAGGAAGGACGCACACAGGATGCTATCGCCAAGTACACCGTGGTGGCAGATGCCTACGGCGTACGCGGCGAAGCCGCCCAGGCGGTCAACCTCCTGCGGCGCATCGTGCAGGTCGCGCCTATGGACCTTGTTGTTCGAACCCGCCTCATTGACCAGTTGGCGGAGCGCGGGTTGGTGGATGAGGCAGTCGGTGAGTATATTGACCTGGCTGATATTTACTACCGTCTCGCTGAACTCGACATGGCTCGCAAGACCTATACCACTGCCTTGCGCCTGGCCCAACAGGGTGCCAATCGGGCCTGGAGTGTTAAGCTATTACGCCGGATGGCCGATATCGATATGCAGCGACTAGACTGGCGTCAGGCACAGCGCATCTTTGAACAACTCCGCACGCTCGAACCCGACGATGTTACGGTCCGTAAAAGCTTGATTGACCTGTATATCCGCCTTTCCCAGCTTCCCCAGGTCTCTGCTGAAATGGATGATTTCCTGGCGCACTTGCAAAGCTCCGGACGGCGCGGGGAGGCCATCCCCTTCCTGGATGAGCTGGTCAACGAATACCCAGGGCAGGAAATCCTGCGTCGTGCTTTGGCGGAGGAATATCGCCAGGCAGGACGCATCCCGGATGCCGCGGCTCAGCTGGAAGCCGTGGGCAACCTCCTTCTTAATGCCGGTGACCGGGAGGGTGGCATCCAGATTATAGAGACGATCATGGCAATGAACCCGCCCAATATGGAATACTATAAGACCCTGCTCGCCAAAATAAAATCAGAAGCCTGAGACTAATTCCCCGCACTCGCGGGGAATTTTGTTGTTCCCTTGGAATCGCTGTGTTGATGGGGTAAACGGGGATCCTGCTTGCTTCATTGACCGATGAAGCAAACAAGATCAGCAGAAAGAAATCGAAACGGATTTGGATAATCTGCGGGAGGTCGGAGGCCGACAGCAGCGAATATTTCCTTGAAAACCTGTATCCGTAAAATATGAACGATACTGCTTTGCATTTCATTGGTGAGGAAATCGAAATCCACTTCAATATTCCTCCTGTCCGCCAGAAAACACCACCCTGTCCGGACGGCTTCACCTGGCAGGAGCGGACTTACCGCGTGATCGAAAAAAAATCCGAGTGGCAAGATTTCACCCGCCGCGGGCGGATGGCGCGTAACATGCGTCCGGCGCATGCCACGGTAGCAACGGTACGCGGCTCGCTCGGAGTAGGCCGCTTCTACTTCCGCGTGCAGGTGGATACAGGCCAGGTGTTCGACCTGTACTACGACCGCGAGATCAAAGACGTCGATGACCGGCTGGGACACTGGTTCCTCTACAGGGAGTTGAAGGTAAATGGATAAGAGGCATAACATGGCAGGGAAAACGATCATGAGACGCCTGAGGAGGATTGGATTGGTTCTCTTGTGACCTTCATCGTCACGACTGCCAACGACGCTCTGAGAAAAAGGCTCGAACACGAGGCGCCGGTCTTCATTCCCCAAAAACGCCTTTGCAAGCGAAGCCTCCAGCCGCGCCCGCTTTAGGAAATCCCGTGATAAAGGGAAAGATAAGGGAGCCACTCCCCTATTTACTCACTGCCACGTCGATTCCCAGAGAATCCCCAAGTCCCGTCTATCTGGTTGGAGGACGGTGATACAATAAATTCGTTCGAAAGGAAGATCATGAAAAAGACAATTTTATCCCTGCTCAGCCTCGGCTTGCTGTTTGCCCTGACCGGCTGCTCGCTTCCTTTGCTTGCCGCGTCGACTCCAATACCGACCCTGATCACTATTCCTTCTCCCACCCCTCGTCTTGCCACGCCGACGGCGGCTGCTCCCACGCCCACCGTTCCCACCCCCACCGTGAGCCTGCCGACCATCACGCCTGGCTCAGTCGTTGTGCCAACCGCGACCACGAGCGGGATCGGCTCCGGCTCGCTCTCCGGGCCGTATGGTGTCATCCTGGTTGCGCCAGGGGACGTGCTGAACATCCACACAGGAGCCGGGGCGGACTACGCAATCTCTGGGTCCTTCTCTGCCACGGTAACGAATGTCATGCGCACCGGACCCTCCTCCACGGTGGAGGGCGACCTGTGGGTGCAGGTCCAGAACCCGGGCGGCGGGAGCGGCTGGGTCAACGCCAAATATCTGACGGAGTACGTGGCTCCGGCCACCTTCTGCGCTGATGCCCGCGTCAATACGCTGCTGACTAATTTTGGCAATGCACTCAAGACTTCCGGTGGTGAGACGCTGGCCTCCCTGGTCAGCCCGGCACATGGCATGACTGTCCGCCTGTGGCGGTATAGCGACCCGATCATATTTGACCGTGACCACGCCCGCTGGGTCTTTGACAGCACCTACGAACATAACTGGGGCGCGGCTCCCGGAAGCGGCCAGGATGCTATTGGCGCGTTCCATGTGGTGGTGCTCCCCAAATGGCTGGATGTGTTCAATGCCATTTACACCCTGGGCTGCAATTCGGTGCAGACTGGCGGCGCCAGCTATGATACCTCCTGGCCGGCGCTTTATACCAATGTCAACTATTATTCACTCTACAAGCCTGGCCCGACTGGCAATGAACTTTCCTGGCGAACCTTGCTCATCGGGGTGGAATACGTTCAGGGCCAGCCCTATGTATACAGCGTGACGCAGATGGACTGGGAACCGTAAATCTCCTTGCACCTCGCATACAGCCCCATTTCTCAAGAAGAGAATGGGGCTGTTTTTCTCTCTCAAGTCCAAGATGATCACAAACTCGGGGTTTGGGGTGTTGGCGGGCGGCAAAACCGTCCGCCAACACCCCAAGATCTTCTTCCAGCCGAAGCGGCATCAAGACGCCTTGGGACGAGGTGGGGGATGGGATTCTCAAACTTTCCGACTTAGTGAAAGCCCTGCTCTCCAGGCAACCCCCTATTGCGGAAATTATTCCTTATTGATAAAATTATCAATAAGGAAACAAAGCATGTCCTGCACCCCCCGTCTCACCCAAATGCTGCGTGCGCGCGGCTACCGCATGACCTCCCAGCGTTTCGCCATCCTCCAGGCCCTGCATGATGGTGGGCATCTCTCCCCGGCGCAGATTTACCAACGCGTTCAGCAGACCGGAATGACCGAGGCCACCGTCTATCGCACGCTGGAATTCCTGGCCGGGAACGGTGTCCTGCTGGTGGCGGACCGGGGCAACGGTCATCTCGCCTATGAACTGGCCGGGGAGTCTCATCACCACATCATTTGCCGCACCTGTGGAAAGCAAATGGAAATTGACCCTGCTCTGCTTGCACCTGTGATCAGCCAAATAGAAAGTGAAACCGGCTATCGTCTCAACGCAGGTCATTTAACCTTTTTCGGGCTGTGCTCGAAATGTACACCAAAACCATAAGGCGGACCCATTGTCACAAAGCAAAACTATTTCCAAGTCCCTCATATGGGGAACACCCCGCAGCCTGATGCTCTATTATGGCATCTTCGCCATCTGGCTGTTCACCACAGCCATGCACATTCCGGATGGGTATCTCAGCCCGGCGACTTCGATCATCATGTTCATCATTGTTCTGCCATTTTGGGTCATCGGTGTCAGGAAACTGCGCGAGAAAATGACCTCCAGGAACGTCCCTCTGGTTGCATTACTTGCCGCCTTTTCGTTCGTGATCATGATGTTTAATGTGCCTCTGCCGGGCGGTACCACCGCCCACGCAGTCGGCGGGGCGCTGGCTGCCATCATCATGGGCCCTGAGATTGCGACGATGGCTGTATCGATTGCGCTGGTGATCCAGGCCTTTTTCTTCGGGGATGGTGGCATCCTGGCGCTGGGTGCGAACTGCTTTAACATGGCAGTCGTGTTGCCCTACGTCAGCTATGCCATTTACCAGTCTTTCTCGAAAAACCAGCCGACAACGTCAAAGCGACGTATTGTCGGAGCTGCACTGGGGGGCTGGGCCGGGTTGACCGTGGCAGCCTTTTTCGCGGCGGTTGAATTTGGTATCCAGCCGATGCTCTTCCACACTGCGAACGGAACGCCTTTGTATGCGCCTTATCCCCTGTCCGTCTCGATCCCGGCCATGGTTATCCCGCATGCGCTGATAGCCTCAGTGGTCGAGGGACTTGTTACGGCATTGGTGGTCGTATACCTACAGCGCACCAACCAATTTGCCCTGGAATTCGTCAAGAAAGCCGAAATTGCCCCGGAACTCAGCGGGTTTGCAAAATGGCGTGCCCTGTGGATTGGACTGGCGGCAATGATCGTCATTGTTCCGATTGGACTGCTGGCACCTGGCACTGCCTGGGGGGAATGGGGCACGGAACAACTCTCCAGCCTGGGGCTCGCCTTCATTCCTGAAGGAATGGCCAAGCTATCCGGATTGTGGTCTGCACCGCTACCCGGTTATGATCTACCGGCTATAAAAAACGCCAACCTCGGCTACATCCTTTCGGGAATTGTAGGGACGATCGTCATCGGAATTGTTGTCTGGCTGTTCACTATGCTGGTCACCATACGAAAATCGGAAGCCAGGTAAACATAGCCATCCTGTCATCTAAACGCACCAGCCGCAGCAGTTTCGTTGAGCGGACGCTGGTGGAGATCAATCATACCCTGGAGCAATCATTGTTTGCCGAGCAAACCGCCCGGCGACCGGGGTTGCTCCAGAGACTGGACCCGCGCCTGAAGATCCTGTCTGCGCTCCTGGTGCTGTTGGCAGTGGGTCTTTCACGCAATCTGCTCGTCATCATCGTTTTATATTTTTTGACGCTGGTGCTGGCTCTTTTTTCAAAAGTTCCGCTGGCGTTCTTCGTCAAGCGCGTCTGGTTGTTCACCCCTTTTTTCACCGGCGTGATTGCGCTGCCGGCCCTGTTCATCACTCCTGGAACAATCCTGGTGCACCTGCCGTTTGGACTGGTCATCACCGAGACCGGTCTCACGACGGCCCTATTCCTCCTGCTGCGGGTCGGGACCTCGGTCTCGGTGGCTGTTCTCCTGGTGCTCACTACACCCTGGAACAGCGTGCTTAAAGCCCTGGGTGTGTTGCGCGTCCCGGCAGTCGTCATTCTGATCCTGGGCATGACCTATCGATATATTCACCTGTTGCTTCATCTCACCAACGACATGTTCCTGTCACGCAAAAGCCGTCTCTTGCGGCGCATGCACGGACCCGAGGAACAGCGGCTGATGGCGGCGACATCGGGCACGTTATTGAACAAATCCTTGCAGGTGAGCAGCGAGGTGTATCTGGCCATGCAGTCGCGCGGCTTCCGCAACTA
>CAIQQN010000254.1 GCA_903873975.1 uncultured Anaerolineales bacterium | reverse complement strand
GACGCTTCATACCGCCACCTATGGCTCCCTTGCAAGCCAGGTTTTTTTTTGGTGGTTTTTAATAAAACACCGGCGAGAACGTCAAGAACAGCAGGCCAGAAGGCTTAATCCAACTTAACCATTCTGATGTGCCATCTCTTTCGAGGGTGACACTTTCCTCAGGCTGGCCTCTGGCTGGCTATTCCCGCAGAAGCAGTCCTCCTACAGAAATGGAGAAAAAATGAAACGCACCATACGCAGCACCCGCCCGAATGATTAGCAGGAAGCAAGGTGAAACGGAACGTTATTATATGCACAAGGTGTTGAACTTGTCTCCAGCCAGGTACAGCACTTGTTCAACCCGAACATGATGCCACTTTATCCAGACTTAAACGCGCAGTAAGCATCCCCCCGATTTATGGATTGTGTTTATCACTACACAAACAAACTCGGCCTGCTGTTCCTCGGCCTGGTCCATGATGAGCTACCCATCCTTCGTCATCGCTGATCGGCTCATCCCGGCGGACTGGAAGCGCTGGCAGCGGATCTTGTCCGTGGCCTGCGTGGGCGGACTGGCAATGACCGCCTGGGACTTGGTGATGGACCCGATCATGGTGGCCAGCGGGCACTGGGTGTGGGACGATTTGCTTAGCAAATCGATTGGAGCTTACCACGGCATCCCCTTGCAGAACTTCTGGGGCTGGTGGCTGACCGTTTTCACCACCTTCGCCCTGTACCTGCTGATCTCAGGCAAAACACCGAAAATTCCCGCAGCGAAGTTCGACCGGCTGGCGGTGTTGAGCTACCTGGTCACCGCGCTGGGGATCGTGTTTATCTCGCTGGTCTCAAAAGCGGGCGAGCTGGCGTTGATAGGATTCTTCGCGATGATGCCATGGGTCATTTCGGGGTGGTTGAGAGTGGTAAAAGAATGAAGACGCTGCCCATCCAGAAAAAAGGATAACCAGCGATAGCTAACTAAGGAGAGATACCCCACAGCGCCAGCATGTCCAAAGCTGGCTGAAAATTAGGATGGTAATGAAGAGCCTGGCGCATGTCATCAGAGGCCTTGTCGACCTCACCCAGGGCATATTCAGCCCGGGCGCGCCAGAACAAGCTTTCTTCGAGTGTTCTTCCAAGCCTATTAATTGGCTCCAAATTTTTGTTGGCAAGGTCGATACCATCCTGGTAGCGGCCAGAGTAGTAATAAGCGAAGTAGGGAGCGGTCTCATACCACATGATGCGCCACGGGATGCGTTTATCACCCGTCGGAACGAGTGTGTTATTGTAATAGGCGTTGGCCTCGTCGAAGGCCGCGGCGGCCTGACCGTAATCGGGGCTTTGCAGGTAGACCAGGCTGGTGACCTTGTTGAACATGGCGAAGAACAGGTCGTTGCCGGTCAATTGCAAACCCTGGATTTCCTGGTTGGCGATGTCTAGGGCGTGCTGGGCGGCCCAGTACTGGTCACCCCAAGGACCGAGTACCTGGTACAGGTCCTGCTCCCGCTCGGCTGGATAAACTATGATAAAGAGGTAATCAAAGGCGCGCCAGTTCGTGGTGTAATCTACATAGGAGGCCCGGCTGTTCTTGCCGACCGAGGTTGGCTCCGGCAGGTAGGAATCCTGCCAAACGAATTGCTGGGCGGCATCATCATATCCGGTGGTAAAGGAGTAATGACCGCCCCACTGCACAGAGTAATCAGGGAGGAGCGGTTCGTAGAGGCCCTTCTCGGTAATGACGGGAAAGCCGGCTGCGATCAGGCGCTTGAGCAGATCGATATCGCCACCATAGCGGAATAATGCTTTGAAAGGGGTGTTGTTGGGATCATTGACAAAATCCACCAACTCGTAAGGCATCACATTGACATCGGTATTGCCGCGGTCGATGAAGTTCAGGCTGAGATCGTTTACGCCCGGCTTGACGACTTTCGCGATCTGGTCACGCGGTTCGAGCAGCGAGCCGGGAATCCCCTTCCAGCCCAAATATTCGAGCGCCATGGCCAGGTTGGAGGGGCCGCAATAGTTATAGCGATTCATCTGATCCACAAATGTTACATTGGGCAGGACGAGCGAGGCAGGAGGAGGTGTCGGGGTAATGGTGGGAGTGGCAAGCTCAGTTGGAAGGGGCGTGGGCGTTGGTGTGAGGGTGGTTGTGGGAACGGTCATGTCCGGGGTAAGGGTGGGAAAGGACTGTCCGCCCGGGTGGAAGGTCACATTCTGCGGCGGGAGGAAAAAATAGATCATTCTATCCCGCAGATTATCCAGACGCCAGGCAAGCCTTGCATGAATGGGTGGAACGAAATACAGGGCGATGGCGATCACAATTATGGCAGCCAGGCCGATGATGATTTTTATGGACCGTGTGGTTCGTTTTCGCATGGGTGGGATTATACTGCTTTACAGATAATCAAATGATGAGAAGAAAATAACAAACCGGGCGACCAAATGGTCGCCCGGTTGATGGTTCTTTTTTCAGGCGTCACGAACTTCGCCGTCAATCACATCGCCGTCGTTGTTCTGCGGGGGTGTTTGCGGCTCACCGGACTGCGGTTCCCCAGGCTGAGGTCCGCCCCCGGGCGGGGTCTGCCCCGGCTGCGAATACATCTGCTGGCTAAGGGCGTAGAACATGTTTTGCAGTTCATCAGTGGCTTTCTTGATGCGACTCAAGTCGTCGGTCTGGACAGCCTGCTTGAGATCGTTGACCTTGCCTTCGATCTTGCCACGCTCTTCCGAGGAAACCTTCTCGCCCAGATCGCGCAGGGCTTTTTCTGTCTGGTAGACCAGATTGTCGGCGGTGTTGCGGGCGTCAATTATCTCACGGCGTTTCTTGTCATCAGACTCGTAACGCTTCGCCTCTTCGACTTTGCGGGCAATCTCATCCTTGTTCAGGTTGGTGGAGGCGGTCACGGTTATCTTCTGCTCTTTGCCGGTGGCCTTGTCTTTGGCGGTTACGTTGAGGATGCCGTTGGCGTCAATGTCGAAGGTGACCTCTACCTGCGGGATACCGCGCGGCGCGGGCGGGATGCCGTCCAGGCGGAAGCGGCCGAGAGACATGTTGTCGGTAGCCAACGGGCGCTCGCCTTGCAGGATGTGGATGTCCACGGCGGTCTGGCTGTCGGCGGCGGTGGAGTAGGTCTCGGTCTTGCGCACCGGGATGGTGGTGTTGCGTTCGATCATCTTGGTCATCACGCTGCCCAGGGTTTCCACACCCAGCGAGAGCGGGGTCACGTCGAGCAGGAGGATGTCCTTGACTTCGCCACCCAGCACTCCGGCCTGGATGGCCGCACCGACGGCAACTACTTCGTCGGGGTTGACGCCTTTGTTCGGCTCTTTGCCGTCAGTCAGTTTACGGACCAGTTCCTGTACCATCGGCATGCGGGTGGCGCCGCCCACGAGTACCACCTCGTTCAGATCACTGGCTTTGAGATTGGCATCCTTCAAGGCATTTTCAAATGGGGTACGGCAACGGTTGAGCAGGTCTTCGGTCATCTGCACGAATTTGGCGCGCGTCAGTTTCAGCACCAGGTGCTTCGGTCCGTTGGCGTCAGCGGTGATGTAGGGCAGATTGATCTCGGTCTCCAGCATGCTGGAGAGTTCAACCTTGGCTTTCTCGGCGGCTTCACGCAGGCGTTGGAGCGCCTGGCGGTCGTTGCGCAGGTCAATGCCTTCCTGCTTCTTGAACTCATCTGCCGCCCAGTTGACAACGCGCTGGTCCCAGTCATCGCCACCCAGGTGGGTGTCGCCGTTGGTGGACTTGACCTCAATGACACCTTCGCCAACATCCAGGATGGAAACGTCGAAGGTACCGCCGCCCAGGTCGAACACCAGGATGGTTTCGTTCTTCTTCTTGTCCAGACCATAGGCCAGGGCTGAGGCGGTCGGTTCGTTGATGATGCGCTTCACGTCCAGACCAGCGATCTTGCCGGCGTCCTTGGTGGCCTGGCGCTGGCTGTCATTGAAGTAGGCCGGAACGGTGATGACAGCCTCGGTCACGGTCTGGCCGAGGTAGGCTTCCGCGTCAGCTTTGAGTTTGGCCAGGATCATGGCCGAAATTTCCTGCGGGCTATATTCGCGGCCCGTGACCGGGATCTTCACGCGTGCTTCTTCTGAAGGTCCTGCCACCACCGCGTACGGCACCATCTTGCGTTCGGTCTCCACTTCATCATAGCGGCGACCCATGAAGCGTTTGATGGAGTAAATTGTATTTTCCGAGTTTATGACAGCCTGTCGTTTGGCGGTCTGCCCGACCAGGCGCTCGTTATTCTTGTTGAAAGATACCACCGATGGGCATAGCCGTCCGCCCTCCGCGGTAGTGATGACGGTTGGCTGTCCGCCTTCCATGACAGCCACCACGCTGTTGGTGGTACCCAGGTCAATGCCAATGATTTTTCCCATAGTGATGCTCCTTAGCAAAAATGTCAGATGTGCTATTATGCGATTGAAATTTCTGATGAGAATAGAATACACCATGGGTGCAAGAAAAACGTTAACGTCATGTAGAAAAAATAAAAGAGACTTCTGAAATTTTCAAGATTATCGAATGTCATCCCCCATGGGGACCCCGTCCCAAACGAAAAGCGCGCCTGGGAAAGGCGCGCTAGTGGAGATGGCGGGAATCGAATGTCATCCCCCATGGGGACCCCGTCCCAAACGAAAAGCGCGCCTAGGAAAGGCGCGGTAGTGGAGATGGCGGGAATCGAATATCATCCCCCTTGGGGACCCCGTCCGAAACGAAAAGCGCGCCTACGAAAAGGCGCGCTAGTGGAGATGGCGGGAATCGAATGTCATCCCCCATGG
>CAIQQN010000253.1 GCA_903873975.1 uncultured Anaerolineales bacterium | reverse complement strand
TCTACTCCAACCTCCATACGAACCATCGTCCCAGCCACCCAGACGCCGGAATCTCCTTTGGCAGCAACGCCCACCCAGACCTTGGAACCAGCTGCCACAACTACTGGATCCACCCCCACCGCAACTGACTTGACCACCCCCTCAGCAGACATAAGCCCCACCACTCACACCAATGTGGTGGCAATTGGCGGAACAGTGACACTTGCTTCCGGCGCTGCCGTCCCTGATGACACAAATGCGACCCTGCTGGTGTATAACACCACAGCCGGACAGGTAACACAGACCCTGAAAGCGCCCATCCTGCCTGATGGAAAATACGAGTTTTCCAACATCCCGGCAGATACATCCACTATCTTTGTGGTCACAGTGGACTACAGCGGAGTTACATATAACTCTGTCCCCGCGCAATTCGACGGGACACTCTCCCTGTTTGACATGCCAATCACCCTCTACGATACAACAGACGACCTGAATATTCTCACCATCACCCAGAGCCACCTGCAATTCGACTTTTCTACTGCCGGAAAGGTACAGGTAATGGTGCTCTATGTGATCAGTAATCCCGGCAGGAAAACTGTCATAGTTCACACCGACGGGACGAGTGTGCCATTCATTCAAATCCCTGAAGGTGCAGCAAGCGTCAAGTATCAATTAGCTCAAAGCAGTTCTCCGTTAGTAAACGCTACAAATGGCTTCGCGTTATTGCCAGGTGCTGATAAACAATACGGGATCATTACCACATTCACGCTGGCTTACACCAATCGCCTGGCATTTACCCAACCATTCAACCTGCCGGTTTCTTCCGTAACCATTATCGTGCCAGAGGGCGTCAAAGTCCGCAGCAATCAAGTGACCGATGGCGGTACGCAAACTTCCACAGGTACAACCTATCACCTGTATCAAGCCAGCAGCCTGGCATCCGGAAGCACATTGACCATGACGATCTCCGGCATGCCAGGGGACAAATCCGGTTTCGTCCTCGACCAGCGCACATGGTTAATGATCGGGGTGGGCGCTTTGGGCTTGATACTGATCGGCCTAGGGATCTTTCTCTTCCTGCGCGACCGAAAACTACGGAAGTTGGAAGAGGAGTTCGAAGGCGATGATGCTGAAAGCAATGAAGATGCTCTCGGGAATGATCGCGAAAGCATCATGGACGCCATTATCGCCCTCGATGATCAATATAGAGCTGGCGACATTTTAAAAGAAGCTTATGAGAAGCGCCGAGAAGAATTGAAAGACCGGCTCAAAAACCTGGCTTGATATCCATTAGAAAGTTCCTGTGTGTTTCCAAGAGGAACTCGGAGGAACCTGCAAATAGGGTAGATTTAACCACATGATTTCTGTTAATAAGCTTGTCAAACGCTTTGGCATGAAAACTGTCCTGCGCGGCCTGGATTTCGAGGTGCAGGAAGGGGAATTCGTGGCCCTACTTGGCCCTAACGGAGCCGGCAAGACCACCTTCCTGCGCATCCTGGCTTCGCTCTCGCAGCCCACGCTGGGCGAAGTTCGCGTAGCTGGTTACCGTCTTCCTTTCCAAGCTGCAGCCGTCCGCCGCAACCTAGGGGTGGTCTCGCATCTGCCGCTACTGTATGGCGACTTGACGGCTGAGGAGAACTTGCATTTCTTTGGGCGAATATATGGTGTGCTGGGATTGAGCCAGCGGATTGATGAGATCCTGGAGGTGGTGGGACTCATTTCCCGCCGCCGCGACCTGGTACGGACTTTTTCGCGCGGCATGCAGCAGCGTCTTGCCATCGGACGCGCCATCCTGCATGACCCGGACGTGCTCCTGTTCGATGAACCGCACACCGGTCTCGACCAGGATGCCTGCGATATGCTCGACCATCTCCTGCGCGAAGTGGCGGGACAGGGCCGGACAGTGGTCATGACCTCACACGACCTGGCGCGTGTCGAAAATCTGGCATCGCGCTTTGATGTGCTCTCGCGCGGGATAATCTCCGCCTCAGTCAGCAGTAACGAGATGGGGAAGAACAACTTACTCGACTTTTACCGCCAGGCGCTGGCAGGCTAGCATGGATAAAGAACAAAAGACCATAGAACACAAACCGGCCTCCAGTTTTTTAGGCGCCATCGGTGCAATTGTCTGGAAAGACCTGGCTGCTGAACTACGCTCGCGCGAACTCCTCTCAGCTATGCTGGTTTTTGCCCTGCTGGTCATTCTGATCTTCAACTTCGCTCTTGAACTGGATCCGTTGACCCGCCGGGTGGCTACACCAGGAATTTTGTGGGCCACATTTGCCTTCGCCGGTACGCTGGGCCTGAACCGCTCAATGGCGGTCGAAAAAGACCGCGGCTGCCTCGATGGTCTCCTGCTCGCTCCAGTGGACCGCTCGGCAATCTATTTTGGCAAGACGATCAGCAACCTGGCTTTCATGCTTATCGTCGAAGTGGTTGTCCTGCCGGTCTATAGTGTGCTGTATAACACCAACCTGTTCAATCCCGGGTTGATTGTTGTCATCTTGCTCGGTTCAGTCGGGTATGTTGCTATCGGGACTTTGCTATCCAGCATGGCTGTCCAAACACGCACACGGGATGTGTTACTGCCCATCCTGCTATTCCCAGTTGTCATCCCTATTTTAATCGCAGCAGTCAAAGCCAGTAGTGGTTTCCTGCAAGGTCTGGCATTGACGGATGTCATGCCTTATATAAATCTGCTTATCGTTTATGATGTGATTTTTACCGCCGTCGCTTACATGGTGTTCGACTACGTAGTCGAGGAATAGTAACGTTCCTCATGTTCCGCTCTATAAGGGAATAAGAATTTATGAAACCTCAACCGATCGCTCTGAAAGTGCTCAACATTGTCTCTGTTCTGCTCTTCTTAGCTGCCCTCTGCATGGTTTTTCTATACGCACCTCTGGAAGCAACCATGAACTATGTACAGAAAATCTTCTATTTCCACATCGCCATTGCTTGGGTCGGGATGCTAGGCTTCATCGCCGCGGCTGTTGCCGGGGTGGTCTACCTGGTCAAGCATGACCAGAAGTGGGACATCGTCGAACTGGCTGCCGTGGAAATAAGCCTGGCCTTCTTCTTCATTGCCATCGCCGCCGGCTCCATCTGGGCACGTCCCACCTGGGGCACTTACTGGACCTGGGAACCGCGCCTGACCACTGCTGCCATCCTCGAGATGGTTTACATCGCCTATCTGCTGCTCCGCCAGGGGATTGACGACCCAGACCGGCGCGCCCGTTTCAGCGCAGTTTACACACTCATCAGTGCGATCAGTGTGCCGATCACTTTCATGTCGATCCGGCTGTTCCGCACCATACATCCGGTAGTGATCCTGACAAATGGCAACGCCTCCCAAGGAAGTTTCGACATGACTTCAAAAATGCTCGTCACCATGTTCTTTACCCTGTTTACGTTCTCGGTCATCTTTGTCAACCTGTTTTGGCACCGCATCCGACTGGGCCAGCTTGCGCAACAGGTGGAACAACTCAAACTGGAAGAATTGCAGTAAAGGATTTGACCATGATCGAATATGCCATCTCGATAAAATACATGCTGGCCGGGTATGCGGTGATCCTTACCGTGCTTGCACTTTACATTGTCAGTTTATTCATCCGCTGGCGCAACCTGAAACGGGATTTACAAACACTCAAAGAAATCCAGAAAAAGTCTTTCTAAGAATCGCCCTTGTGAAGTGTTATATAGGGGGTGTTGGGTGGG
>CAIQQN010000252.1 GCA_903873975.1 uncultured Anaerolineales bacterium | reverse complement strand
GTATTCCAACGACGAGCGAGACGATAAAGACAATCCCAGAGAGAATGAGCAGGATTTTTCCAGTGCGGCGAGTCAGCCATAGTCCGTATGCGCCACGGCGTTTGAGCAGGAAGGGCGCAAAGATGGAACCAGCAACGAGAAGTGGTTCCAGCGGCCAGAGAATAGCCCAATAATGCCACTTTCCGCTCAAAGCGAAATAAGAGAGCAGAAACCCATTACCGAGCACTATCCCCGCGGGAATAAGCAGCCAGGGGCTGGGTAGGGAACTCATCAGGGCGGCCAGCAGCACCCCAACCACCACCAGTTCCATCGGCCAGATGCGCCCAAATACTTTCCAACCGAAGACCCCACTCACCCAGAGCATAAGCATGTTGGCGATCATTATCCCTGCCACTGAAGAAAGCACTGCGCCTCTTACGTTCTGGGGATGCACCTCGGTTAAATCAGCTGGAGGCGTGAAGGTGATCCTGGCTTTGCCGCGAAGTTCGCTAGTCCTTGCACGAGACCGATCGAGCTTCCGACCAGTCGTGATGTCGGTATCACCGGAAGCAAAACCGGCGTCCGGGATTTGCTGACGCGCAGAGCCGGAAAACACCGCTACTGCTGCGGGCTGGACCGAAGAACTGACGTCCGTCTGCGGAAGAGTGATCGTCTCCGGTATCTGGATCCCAGCTTCCTGCGCGGCGCCTGTTAGTGCCTCATTCATCGCCGCTGCGCACTGGAAGCGGTCATCGGATTGTTTGGCCAGAGCCTTGAGTGCTACTCGCTCAAATGGTTCCGGTAAGCTCGGGTCAAACTTACGCGGCATGGGCAGGGGATCGTTGATATGCTTCATCAAAATTGCCAGCGGTGTATCAGCATCGAAAGGAACGTTTCCAGTCAGAGCCTCATAATAAGCAATCCCGAGGGAGTATATGTCGCTGCGCGCATCGCAGTGACCTTCTAGACCCTGTTCGGGAGCCATGTAGCTCAGTGTGCCCATCAGCGCCCCTGAGACGGTATACTGCGTTCCGCCAATGATCTGAGCTATGCCAAAATCGGTCAGCACAGCCTGGCCGCGCCTGGTCAGCATGATGTTGGCTGGTTTCAGGTCACGGTGGATGATCCCTTCGCCGTGGGCGTATGAAAGTCCATCCAGCACATCGCTGAAGATGCGCACCGTTTCACCCAGCGGCAGGCGTTCACCGCGCACCCGCAAGACATTCAAATAAGCTTTGAGCGTATTACCTTCAAGCAGTTCCATGACCCGGTAGTAAAGGTCATCTTGTACGTCGAAGTCGTATATTTGGACAATATGGGGATGCCGCAAAGCAGCCACGGCGCGCGCTTCCCGGCGGAAGCGGGTCAGGAACTCCACTTCTTCCATTAAGTCGGAGCGCAGGACTTTGATTGCCACATAACGGTCGAGCTGCGGATGGTAGGCTTTATAAACCTGTGCCATCCCGCCGCGTCCCAGCGGCTCGAGGATGCGGTATTTGCCGAGGTTTTTCCCTTCCAGATATATGGGAGCCATTTTGTTCTTCTTTGCATTTTCTGCGGCCATAGGATTCATCAGATGCAGATCATACCTGAGATGGCCGGAATCAACCTATCAACTGGCTAATATGGGGCTAATGGGTTGCGATGAGGAGATTATCAAATCGGTGGAAAATGTCGGAAACAAACCTTGCCGTGGTTTAGCTCCCCTCCTTGTCTGGGCATGCCTTTGCATGCCTTATGCAATCATTAGTTTGTATCCCAGCCCGCGCACGGTGAAAAGCAGTTTCGGATTGGCTGGGTCGAGTTCAATGCGCGTCCGCAGGCGGCGGACCAGGTTTTCGATCTGGTAGTCAAATATCCCGCCGGCCTCGTATTCCGGCCAGACGGCATGCCCGATGTCATCTTTCGAGCAGACTTGACAACGGCGATCGTAGAGATAGGCCAACAATAGATATTCCTTGGGTGAGAGGCTGACTGCTCTGCGGTTGACGCGTACCACTCCGGCTGAAGTATCTACTTCCAGGTCGGGGACTGGATTTTCGCGCACGGTTGTGTCGGGGTCGTGGAAGATGAACATCACATCCCCCACCTTGAGACCGTCACCGTCACGCAAGTCCATTGCCGTGATGATCCGTTCCCCGTTCAGGTATGTACCGTTGGTGGAACCTAGATCCTCCACAAACCAGCGGCGTCCCTCCCGGCGGATACGGGTGTTCTCGCGTGAAATACTCTTACTGGCAATAACGATATCGCATTCCGTAGCGCGTCCGATGGTGGCGGTTTGCGCTGGCAGGCGGTGTTCCTGACCATTTGGGTCGGTGAGAAATGGACCGGCATTATGTAGGGACATGGCACTTTCGTGTTCTCTCTTTTCTTGGTAATTATACTCGCAAGGATTATAATTGCCGCCAATTGCGCTTATATATATTTTATGAAGGAGATGAAAATGGGCAAGAAAAAAACAGGTGTAATCGGAATTCTAACTGGAGGCGGCGATGTGCCTGGACTGAATCCGGCTATCCGCGCGGTTACAATTCGTGCCATTCGCGAAGGTTACCAGGTGATCGGCCTGCGGCGCGGTTGGGCGGGAGTGACAGAAATTATCCGGGAGAAAGATGCAGACAACAGCTTAAACTACCAATCCCTTACCGAAGAAAGTGTCAATAAAGCCGGGCGCACCGGCGGCACTTTCCTGCACACCTCGCGCACGAAACCGAGTAAGATGAGTAAGGATGATGTTCCGGCATATTTGAAGGATAAATACATCACCGAAGAAAATGACCTGACTCCCGAAGTTTTGAAGAATCTGGATTGGCTGGGTGTTGATTATCTGATCCCGATTGGGGGTGACGATACCCTAAGTTACGCCGTGCGTCTATTTCAAGAGGGCTTGAAAGTCGTTGCCATCCCCAAGACAATGGATAACGATGTGCCGGGTACCGATTATTGTATCGGATTCAGCACCTGCGTCACCCGCACGATCGCTCTGACCAACAGCCTGCGAACCATTGCAGGTTCGCACGAACGCTTTTTGGTGCTGGAGGTTTTCGGGCGTTATGCTGGTTTTACCGCCATGTTGCCGACGATGGCAGGCGCGGCACACCGCTGTGTAATCCCGGAATACAAGTTTGACATCGAGAAATTGACCGAGTTGATGACCTATGACCGCAACCGCAACCCAAGCCGCTACTCGGTGGTGCTCGTGTCGGAGGGCGCAATGTTCGAAGGCGGGGAGATGGTCTTTGCCGACCGCTCGACAGACGCGTATGGGCATGCCAAGTTGGGCGGTATTGGTGACCTGGTGGCCAGCCGTATCAAAGAACTTTCCGCGAAACACAACAATGGCAAGACAGTCAACACCATCGACCAGAAACTGGGCTACATGGTGCGCGGCGGCGACCCGGACGCGATTGACTCGGTTGTTCCGATGGCATTTGGCAACCTTGCCCTCGACCTGTTATTGAAAGGTATCCATGGGCGGCTGGTGGTGCTCAAGAATGGTCGCTATGACAATGTCCCTTTGGATGTGGTCACCGGCACGAAGAAGGTTGTTAATGTAGATCATTTCTATGATATTGAGCGTTACCGCCCCAAGTATGAGAACTTCGAAATGAAGCCGCTGTTCATCATGACCAGCGAAGGTTGATTGAAGAATTAACTTAAAAACACCCCGAAGTGAATTCGGGGTGTTTTTAAGCCAACAGCAGATTCAAGACGTTCTCATTATTAGAATGATTAGCACTGCTGCGCAGGAAAGGATGCAAGTCATTACAACGATCGTTGTTGCAATAATCACCGCTCTGGTATGATCCGTGCCTTTTTGGGGTGTGATGGTCTCATTCATTTCAGCCTCCTGAAAAGCGAACCGGTTAAGTCAATTAATATACGGGATATTCCTGTCCCGGTTGCGGTTCGGGGTCATTCGCTTTGCGGGTAATAAAAACCGCGCCAACCCGGCGCGGTCTGAAGATAATGGCCGGGATTGCCTCCTTCGCTCGAATATCAGGCTCTGGCGGCGGCCAGTTCCACCTGGGTATATTTCAAGCGCTCCAGCACAGCCGCGGCGATGTTGCGCATCATGGTGTAACCAAGTTTCTGGTCCAATTCCATCAGGGCGCGCAGAGCCATTCCATCGACCTCGATCACTTTAACAGGCACGGTTGCCCTTGCCGAGGAAATGAATTTATAGGGTTCGATCAACGATGAAACACCATAGACTTCACCCGGGGCAATGGAACCCACCAGGGCGTTGGTGATGGCGCCTTCCCCGCCGCCGCTGAAGATCAGATCCACATCACCTTCGAGCAGAAGGGCAAGCCGCGTGGCAGTGGTGTTCTCTTTAATAAGAATGGTATCTTTTGGATACGTCTTTTCCTCAGCAATCATGGCGATTGCCTTGAGTTGATCATCGTTCAGGGAAACAAAGAATGGGTAGCGTCGTAAAAGTTCAGGGGAAACCATGACTATCTCCTTATTTACTTCTGGTTTTCGAGTAATCCTAGGATGGTCCTTACAGCCCGGGGGACAGCCGCAGCGACAGCCGGGGAAAGTTCCTCAGTGAAATCATACACTTTTTTGGCTTCTATGGCAACGATGATGACATCCTCATCTTTCGGCAAAGGGATACTCATGCTGCGCCCCACACTCAGGGCATTACGCAGGGAAGTGTCATGCACAGAGGCAGAGTGACCGGCAGTCAGGTCTGGCAGTTCGTTTAATGCGAACTGGCTGATGCTCCCAACCGGTTTCTCCCCAGTGAAGATAGCGTCAATCAGGATTGTGCGCTCGGACCCGGTCAGCCGTTCCATCAGGCTCAGCCCGCCCAATGAAACATAGTCGATCTCGACTTCGGGTTGGTTCGCCGTTAATTTGGCGATACCTTCCGCCACGCGCCAGCCGACGCCGTCGTCACCTAAAATGGGGTTGCCCAAGCCGATGATGAGCGTCTTCATATCGAAGTCTCGCAGGTCTTATAAGGTTAACAGGTCTAACCGTCGGGGAAGTGACCTGTCAGACCTGTTAGCGATTTCAGACTCGTTTGACTAATCAACAAACTGCTTCAGCACATCCAGGATCTCACCGTCAGGTTTGCGGATGGTGACTTCCAGTGGCATCTGGCCGGGCAGGGAGTGGGTGGCACAGCCAAAGCAAGGATCGTAGGCGCGGAAGGCCATCTCGACCATGTTCAACAGGCCTTCGTTGACGTTGCCGTTTTTAATGAGGTTATCAGCAGCCTTCTTAATGGACATGGTAATGGGGGCATAGTTGTTGGTTGTGCCAACGATCAGGTTGACCTTGGTCACCACACCGCGCTCATCAGTCCAGTAGTGATGGGTGAGTGTGCCGCGCGGGGCCTCGACTATACCCACGCCCTCGGTGGGGGTGGCTGTCGGGATGGTATGGAAGTCGGGTGATGTAATTTCCGGGTCGGTGGCGAGTTCCACCCAGCGTTCGGCTGCGTAGAGCAGTTCGATCAGGCGCGCCCAGTGAATGGCTAGGCGCTGGTGGACTGGTTTGCCCCCCAGGGTGCTGTAGAACTTCTCGTATTCGGCCTTGGCGAGGGGTGTAGCCATGCCGTCGGCGGCGTTGAGACGGGAGAGCGGGGTAGCCATATAGACACCGGAATCGGGTCCATCCACGAAACCCTTCCAACCGACATTCTTCAAATATGGGAATTTCAGGTATGTCCAGGGTTCAACATGCTCGGCGATGTTGGCGGCATAGTCCTTTGGTTCGTACTTGACATATTCCTTGCCATCCGGCCCGACCACGCGTACTTTTCCGTCGTAGAAATTGACCTTATTATTGGCGTCCACCATGCCCATGTAATAGGTCTTGTGCGTGTAGACATCACCGACTATCAGGTCCAGGTAGGTTTTATTGCTCAGGACGATGTCGTTGAAGGCCTTCAGGCTGAACTGGGCGAACTCGATGGCCCAGCGGCCCATCGTTTCGATCTCTTTGCGCTGTTCTTCGGTAATGCCCTTGGTCAAACCGCCGGGGATGGATGTGCAGGGGTGGACTTTGCGACCGCCTATGATCTCGACCACGGTGTGGCCGTACTTGCGCATCTGGATGACTTTACCGCCTATTTCCAATCCGACTTTGTGGATGACGCCCAAAATGTTGCGTTCGGCAACTGGGGCATCCGGGCCCATGATGAAGTCCGGGCCGCCCAGGGCATAGAAATGGGTGGTGTGGTCGGTGCAGTAGAAGGCACTGTAGAGCAGTTCGCGCAACATCTTACCGGTACGCGGTACTTCCACATGATAGACTGCATCGGCAGCTTTGGCAGCAGCCATGTGGTGTGCCTCAGGGCAGACGCCGCAGATGCGGTTGGTCAGAAGGGCCATTTCTTCAACCGGGCGTCCGACGCAGAAGCGCTCGAAGCCGCGCAGTTCTGGGATCTGGAAGTAGGTGTTGGTGACATTCCCCTGTTCATTCAGGAAAATCTCGATCTTGCCGTGGCCTTCCAGCCGGGTGATGGGGTCAATTGTGATCCTTTGCATGGTCAATTATCC
>CAIQQN010000251.1 GCA_903873975.1 uncultured Anaerolineales bacterium | reverse complement strand
CGGAGCGTATCCTGGAGACCATTGAGCGAGCCTTGAATTTGAAAGTGGATGAGACAACTCCGGACCGCGAGTACAGTCTGGAAACCGTGGCCTGCCTGGGAGCCTGCGCACTGGCGCCGGCCATGAAAATAAACGAGGAGACTCTGGGCAAGCTGACCACAAAAACTGTGGAAGACCTCTTCCCCAAGAAAGCCAAGCAGGAAGGAAAATCTGAAAAATAATGGCGCAATCTAATACCAAGCACCAAATTTTAGTCTGTCAGGGGACCGGATGCGAGTCCTCGAAATCCGCCAGGATAAACCAGGCGCTTGCAGAGGAAATCAAGCGCTCCGGTTTATCTGATAGTGTCCAAGTCAAAACCACCGGCTGTCACGGCTTCTGTCAGCAAGGCCCCATCGTTGTTATCGAGCCCGAGGGCATCTTCTACACCGGAGTCAAGATAGAGGATGCGCCTGAGGTGGTAAAGTCCTACTTCGTGGAGAAGAAGCCGCTGGAGAGGCTGCTTTACCACGACCCCGCTACCAATAAAGCCATACCTCTGTACAAGGATATACAGTTCTACAGCCAGCAACACCGCCTCATCCTGCGCAACTGCGGCGAGATCAACCCCGAGGAAATCGAAGACTATCTGGCCAGAGGCGGCTATACGGCTTTGAAAAAGGCGATTTCCTCAATGGAGCCTACGCAGGTCATCAGTGAGATTCAACGCTCAGGTCTGCGGGGCAGGGGCGGTGCCGGATTCCCTACAGGCAAGAAGTGGGAGGCGGCTTACAAAGCGAAGGGTAGTCCCAAGTTCGTGGTCTGTAACGCCGGTGCGTTTATGGACCGCTCCGTGCTGGAGGCCGACCCTCACTCCGTGCTCGAAGGGATGGTCATCGCTGCGTATGCCACCGGTGCGTCGCAGGGCTATATGTATGTACTTGCTGACTATCACCTGGCTATTAAGCGATTTAATCTCGCTATAGCAGAAGCCAGGAAACGCAACCTGCTGGGCAAGAATATCCTGGGCAGCAAATTCAGCTTCGACATAGATATTTCGCAGGGTGCAGGGGCCTGGGTCTGCGGCGAGGGCAGGGCACTGCTATGTTCCATTGAGGGCAAGCGAGGCATGCCGCGTGTTAGGCCTCCGCTGTCGGTGGAAGCTGGGCTGTGGGGATTGCCGACATGTACAAACAACCTGAGAACCCTAGCCAGCGTGCCTCTGATTATTGATAAGGGAGCTGATTGGTTCGCCGGTATCGGCACTGAGGGCAGCAAGGGCACAGCAGTTCTAGGACTGACCGGCAAGATAGTCAACAACGGCATGGTCGAAGTGCCGATGGGGACTACGCTGCGCAAGGTCATCTTCGACATCGGGGGCGGGGTGCCGGGAGGGAAGCGCTTCAAAGCGATTCAAACCGGCGGTCCCTCGGGTGGCTGCCTTCCCGAGAGCGCCCTGGACCTGCCTGTCGACTTCGAAGCATTGAGCAAAGCGGGCTCCATCATGGGCTCCGGCGCGATAGCGGTGATGGACGAGGATACGTGCATGGTGAATGCCGCCCAGGGCTTCCTCTCCTTCTGCCGCGATGAATCCTGCGGCAAGTGCGTGCCCTGCCGTGAGGGGCTTCCCCTGATGGTTCAGATAATCGACAGGATTACAGCAGGCAAAGGAAAGCCTGAAGACATGAGCCGGCTCGTGGAGATGAGCGAGACGCTTATTCAAGGCGCTCTATGCGGACTGGGGAGAACTGCGCCCAACCCTGT
>CAIQQN010000250.1 GCA_903873975.1 uncultured Anaerolineales bacterium | reverse complement strand
TCCCATTCCTGAAAGGGAACAAAGCGCGGCGAGAATCGTCTTGATACAAGGTTCCTTTCACACGGAGTATAATCACCCCCAATGTCGTTCGTCTCTGTTCCCCGACCCCAGCGTACCCCCTTCTCGTTTCAAATACTCGCCATCTTGATTGGCGGCCTGGTTCTGTTCTCCCTGGCTGTTGGCCTGATCACGGGTGGTTACCAACTGCTATATGCCGGCCGGGTTTTTCCCGGCATCAGCATGGCAGGCGTAGACCTTACCAGCATGACGCCGGAGCAGGCCCAAACCGCCCTCAGCCAGCGTCTGACTTATCCCACCAGCGGGAAAATCGTTTTTCGCGGCGGGGACAAGGTATGGGTGGCGACACCGACCGAGCTGGGGATGGTTTTCGATGCCGGGACCAGCATCCAGCGGGCTTACAACGTTGGGCGCCAGGGTGGGTTGTTCACTGAACTGGCCGGTCAGCTCAATTCCTGGCAGGGCGGGCTGGACCTGCAACCTGTCATCGTATTCGACGAGCGCGTGGCCTACGCTTTTCTCCAGAATATTGCCGTCCAGATCGACCAGCCAGTGGTAGAAACCGACCTGCACATGAACGGGACGGAAGTAACCTATACCCAGGGCCAGACCGGGCGATTGCTCAATGTGGATGCCACACTTGCAGACCTGTTCACACAACTCTCGGCCTTCCGGGATGCGGAAGTGCAACTGGTCATCACGGAACAATCCCCGGTGATGCTGGATGCCTCGTCGCAAGCCGAGGCTCTTCGCCAGATCCTGAGCATTCCGCTGACGCTGAACGTTCCCGATTCCCAACCCGGCGATCCCGGTCCATGGACGATTGATCCATCTCTCCTGGCAGGTATGTTGACGGTTGGCCGCGTGCAAACCGATGCGGGCTGGCAATACCAGATTTCAACATATGCCCAGATGCTGGAGCAGTTCCTGGGTCAAATTTCCCCGCTCCTGGACCGGAGCCCACTGAACGCGCGTTTCCTCTTTGACGATGCCTCGCGGCAATTAATGCTGCTCCAACCAGCACTGGTGGGCCGTACGCTGGATATCACAGCCACCATAGATGCTGTTCAGACCGGTTTACTGGCTGGTAGGCACAACATTGCGCTTGTAATAAATAATGCGTTGCCAGGAGCGGGCAGTGATGAAACAGCGCAATCGCTTGGGATTACGGAACTCGTGTATTCCGAGACCACGTATTTTCGCTATTCCAGTATTGCACGGCTTCAAAACATAGAAACAGCTTCAAGACAATTCAACGGCCTGCTTGTCCAGCCCAATACCACTTTTTCGATGGGTGACGCGATGGGGGATATCAGCCTGGATAACGGTTATGCAGAAGCCTTGATCATTTATAACGGGCGGACCATCACGGGTGTGGGCGGTGGAGTCTGCCAGGTGAGCACCACGCTCTTCCGCACAGCTTTCTTTGCTGGTTATCCGATCGTCGAGCGGCATGCCCATGCGTACCGTGTTCTCTATTACGAGCAGACTGCCTCAGGCTACGATCCGTTGCTGGCGGGACTGGATGCCACTGTTTACTTTCCATTGGTGGACTTGAAATTTACCAACGACCGGTCATCCTGGCTGCTGATGGAGACGGATTTCAATCGGGATGAAAGAAGCCTGACGTGGAATTTTTATTCAACGAACGATGGCCGTACGGTCCAATGGCAGAATCTTGGCTTGCGTAACGTTGTCCCTGCGCCTGACCCGCTCATCGAGGAAAACGCGGACCTCCCGGCCGGTACCTGTAAACAGGTGGACTACTCCGGTGACGGTGCGGATATTACCGTAACACGCACGGTCTCTAATGCCTCTGGGCAGATAATGTTCAACAATACCTTCCAAACGCAGTATGAACCATGGCAAGCGGTCTACCAATACGGCCCGGGCACGGTAAACCCACAGGCGCTGGTGGCCCAGGGCTTGTGTCACTAGGCGTGGTAAAATAGCCGTCTGTTGCTCCTGTAATTGGAGAATAATATGATAAACAAAGACCTGCTCGAGATCCTGCGCTGCCCCGCTTGTGTCCGGGAAAAAGATGGCCTGCTCAAACTCTATGAAGAGACGTGGTTGATCTGCCAGGATTGCGGGCGCAAGTACCCGATCGTGGAAGATATTCCGGTGATGCTCATCGAAGAAGGAGACAAGTGGGTCAACGTGGCTGAGAAAGACCTGCCAGTACCGCCGCCCAAGAAGTAAGATGGTTGATAAGAAGTTCGATTTCCTGAACAAAATCCGATCGCTGAAACGCCCGACGAACGGCCAGTTCATCTGGTTGGGGGTGGGACTGGTCATCGCGGTCGGATTGTTTATCTTTCTGCGCGGCTTCGTGGCATGCTGGTCGCTGACTGCCTTAGCGGGGAGCCGGCCATCCACTTGTGCGGGGCAGACAACGGGTCCAGATACAAACCCTGAAGGGACACCAATTGCCGGTGGAACTGCCGTGCCGACCGGCAATGCACCCCAGGTTGAACTGCCACCACCCTGGGATGGCGCCAGCCGGGTGACTATCCTGGTCATCGGTTTGGATTACCGTGACTGGGAAACCGGCCAGGGGGCGCCGCGTTCGGATACTATGATCCTCCTGACAATCGACCCGGTAGCCAAAACAGCGGGGATGCTTTCCATCCCGCGCGATATGTGGGTCAATATTCCGGGGTTTGGCTATAGCAAGATCAATAATGCATATGCTTATGGCGCAGGAAATTCCCTGCCCGGTGGTGGACCAGGGCTGGCGATAAAAACAGTTGAGAACTTCCTGGGTGTACCGATCCAGTATTATGCCCAGGTGAGTTTTAATACCTTTGAGCAGATGATCGATACGATCGATGGAATTGACATAAATGTTTCTTCAGAAATTATTGTTGATCCGCTGGGACCGCATAACACGACCACCCTTCACCCGGGATTGAATCATCTGTCAGGTCCCTTGGCGCTGGCTTATGCTCGCGCCCGTGATGTAGAGCAGGGCGTTACGGGCGGCGATGTGGAGCGAGCCCAGCACCAGCAGCAAGTCATCCTGGCCATCCGCGATAAAGTGCTTGCACCGGGGAATTTCTTGAAGCTGATGGGCGAGGCTCCCAAACTTTATAGTGAGCTGTCGGGAGGCATTGACACGAATCTCACATTTAACGACCTCAGGCAATTGGCAGTATTGGCAAGGGATATTCCGCTGGATAAGATCCAAAATAATGTGATCGATTACACCATGATGCAAGACGGCATTACTATCCTAGATAGTCTCCCATCAGCCATCCTGCGTCCTTATCCGGATAAGATCCGCGAACTGGTGGATAAGATCTTCGGCAGCGGCACCATGCAACCGATGGCATCCGGTACCGTGGAAGAGAAGATGAAAGCCGAAGCGGCACGAGTGGTGGTCATCAATGGCACCGGTGTGAGTGGCATGGCAGCGCAGACTTCCGACTACCTGACAGCCCAAGGCATGAACGTGACTGGCAAGGGTAATACGGGCGACTATCCTGATAAGTATTATTTGCCATTCCCCGACCGGACGATCATCATCGTCCACACCGGGAAGCCCTACGCCATGCAGTATTTGATGGCATTGATGAATTTTAACAGCACGAGTCAAATTGAAGTGGATTTCAACCCGAATGCCCCGGAGGATATCGTCGTGGCCCTGGGCACTGATTGGGGCGGCCCTCCATAAACTGCGATCGTATAAACAATTCCTGGTGTCGTGAAGACACCGGGAATTGTTTATTTATTTTTTTTTGGGGGGGTTATTCTTTTGTTTTCAGATATTCGCCGATAGCTCCGGCGGCTTTACGCCCACCGACCATGGCGGTTACCACCAGGTCGGCACCGGTGACTCCGTCGCCAGCGGCATAAACGCCCGTGCGGGTGGTAGCGCCGGTCTCTTTATCGGTCACGGTAATGAGACCCCAATCATGGACTTCAAGCCCGGGAGTGGTCTTACCGATCACGGGGTCCGGCCAGTAGCCGAGGGCTTTGATGGCAGTATCCACTGCAATGGAGAAATTTGAGCCTTCCACCGGGACTGGTTTGCGGCGGCCCTTGGCGTCGGGTTCGCCGAGTCTCATTTCGATGCACTCGATGGCGGTCAGGCGTCCATCCTCTCCGGCAATGAACTTGACCGGCTGAGTGAGGAAACGGTATTTGGCGCCTTCTTCTATCGCCATTTTACGGTCCTTGCGACCACCTGGCATTTCCTTCTCGGTGCGGCGATAGACGCAAGTCACTTCTTCCGCGCCCAGACGCAAGGCGGAGCGCAAGCAGTCAGAGGCCGTATCCCCGCCGCCAATCACCACGACTCGCTTGCCCAGTATCGGACGCTCGCGTTTACCCTCGGGGAGCAGATTAAGGTCGGTATTGGCACGCATCAGGAAATCGGTCCCTTCGTAAACGCCGGGTAAATCCTCGCCTGGAGTTTCCATCCTGGCATCAATGCCGGTGCCGACGCCGACGAAAACGGCTTCGAAGCCTTCCTTGAATAGATCGTCTATCGTTTTTTCCTTCCCGATGGTTGTATTACCAACGAATTTTGCCCCGGCTTTTTCGAAGTCTCCCCAGCGGCAAAAGAAAACTTCCTTGGCGAGTTTGAAATTCGGGATCCCATAGACCAGCAGGCCGCCAGGAGCGGGTTTGGAGTCGAAGAAAGTAACGGAATTTCCTTGTTCAAGCAATTTTTCGGCGCAACCCAGACCTGAGGGTCCGGCTCCGACAATGGCGACCTTTTTCCCCGTCGGCTTGCCAACGGGGATGGCTACGCCAGTGGTTTTGCGCTCGTAGCAGGTCACGAAGGTTTCCAGCGGACCGCAGAGGACCGGCTCATGGGTCTTATTCAGCACGCAGGAGCCCTGGCAGAGTTGTTCATGCGGGCAGACGCGTGAGCAAATCTCAGGCAGTGAGGATGTCTGGCGGTAAAGTTGGGCGGCTTCAACATAATTCCCCTGCTCGATCAGCCAGATAGCTGAGGGGATGTCGTTATGGCATGGGCAGGCGAGCATGCAAGGGGCCGGGTCGGGACAGTGAATACAGCGGGATGCCTCCAGCATGGCGCGGTCGGAATCGAGCGGGATAACCACATCGCCAAAGTCACAGACGCGTTCCGTTGGCGGCCGCAGTGACAAGTCCGAATAAGGCATATAGACACGGGCTTTGCGGTCAATTTCCAGATATTCACTTGGGATTGTTTGCATATGAAACTCTCCTGCCGATACCGACAAACTCACACTATTTTGATATGTATCATACTCAATCTTGTGCTGTGTATACAGGCTTATATGTCACTATTGGCAGCGACAATAATCATAATGTCAGGGGATGTAAAACTTCTATTAGAAGCCGTGATGTCATGCTTTCGGCTTTGACATTTGCAGAGTAAAATTATCAAGTTGTTCAGATTTTACCAGGATCCTGTTGACCAGTCTCATGGTTCTGGTTTCCCTTGCACATGCCATCGAACGTAACCTGTTGTAGTGTACCAGATGGCAGCATGGTTCTACAATATTTACACTATGAAACCACTTTCGGAGGAATAGAATGGCAAGTAATACTAGTGAATTAAAAGGCGTATCTGGCAAGTCAAAGAATCTCAAGAGGGGGATGAGCAAGAAAGCAAGAATCTGGCTGATTTTCGGCGTAATTGTCCTAGCGGTTGTGCTGGTTGTAGTAATCCTAGGGGCTCGTGCGCGCGCAAATGCAACCAGCAGCTACCAGACAACGACTGTTGAACGCGGAACCTTGACAGCGACGATTGGCGCTACCGGCAATGTGCATGCCAACCAGACTGCTATCCTTACCTGGCAGACATCTGGCACGGTGGGCGTTATGAGTGCAAAAGTCGGTGATCAGGTCCTAACCGGGGACGTTTTAGCCTCTCTCTCGCAGACTTCCTTGTCCCAGAATGTGGTTCTGGCCCAGGCGGACCTGGTGACTGCCCAAAGAAACCTGGATAGCGTGCTCCAATCGAGCACCCAGCGCGCCCAGGTACAGCTCAACCTGGTCAATGCGCAAAAAAGTTACGATAGCGCCAACGACACACTGAATGGCATGCTGGCAAGCAATCATGGCGGCACATCAGCAGACATTGAAAATGCCCGGGCACAATTGACGCTTGCGCAGCAAGCTTTTGATCAAGCGAAGACTATGTACGATATGGTCAAGGACCTGCCGGATACTGATGCTCGCAAAGCTCAGGCTTACACTTCTTTCTATAATGCTCAACAATCGCTAACGCGCGCCCAGGATAACCTGAATTACTTCACCCTGGTTCCCGGTACAAGCGATATTGATGTGGCTCGTGCAAAACTGGCACTGGCAAAGGCGCAACTGGAAGATGCCCAGCGTGAATGGGCTCGTTTGAAAGATGGCCCGGATCCGAGCGATGTGTCTGCGGCCCAGGCGCGCGTGGATGCCGCCCAGGCGACCATTAATTTATCCCGCCTAATAGCCCCCTTTGCCGGGACAGTCACCGAGTCCGACCTCATGCTTGGTGACCAGGTTTCCCCAGGTACTACAGCGTTCCGCATGGACGATCTCTCGCACTTGCTGGTGGATGTACAAGTTTCCGAAGTGGATATTAATAATGTCAAGGTCGGCCAGCCGGCGGTGGTGACGTTTGATGCCGTCCTCGGACGAGAGTATCATGGCAAAGTGGTTGATGTTTCGCAGGTGGGTACGTCAGTACAGAGCGTAGTAAATTTTCAGGTTACGGTGGAGTTAACCGATCCTGATGTAGATGTCAAACCTGGTATGACCGCGTCGGTGACGATCACCATCCAGTCTTTGGATAACGTACTCCTGGTCCCGAACCAGGCCGTGCATCTTGTAAACAGCCAGCGCGTGGTATATGTGTTGCGCAATGGGCAGTTGCTTGAGATTCCCATCACGCTGGGAGCCTCGGACGATACGAACAGCGAAGTGACCTCCGGCGATCTCTCCGCCGGCGATGTGCTGGTCTTGAATCCCCCGGCGAATTTCACACCCGGTCAAGGTGGCGGCGGCCGAAGTATCTTTGGTGGAGGATAGCATGGCAAAGGACTGGGTGATCCTCGCCGAGGATTTGACGAAAGTCTATCAAATGGGTGAGGTGGAAGTGCGCGCTTTGGCGGGCGTTTCGCTAAACATCGAGCGCGGGGAAGTGGTGGCCATTATGGGACCATCCGGCTCCGGCAAATCCACGCTGATGAATATCCTCGGCTGCCTTGACCTGCCCACCTCTGGTAAATATATCCTGGATGGGGAAGCGGTTGAAACCCTTAACGACGACCAACTGGCAGATATCCGCAATCGCAAAGTTGGTTTTGTCTTCCAAACTTTCAACCTGCTCTCGCGCACGACCGCGCTGGCCAATGTGGAACTTCCACTCAGGTATGCTGGGAAAGTGCCGAACAAAAAGGAGCGAGCGCGCGCTGCGCTTGAGTCGGTTGGATTGAGTAATCGTATTTTGCACCGACCGACGGAACTCTCCGGCGGCCAGCAGCAGCGTGTCGCGATCGCGCGCGCACTGGTCAATAACCCTGCCATTATCATGGCTGATGAGCCGACCGGGAATCTGGATTCCAAAGTTGGGAAAGAGATCCTGGAACTTCTGCTCGCCCTCAACCGTGACAACGGCACCACATTGATCATCGTTACCCATGACCAGGCTATTGCCGCTCAAACCCAGCGGATCATTCACCTGCGCGACGGGCTGGTCGAGGAGAAGAAATGAACATTGGTCAGTCCATTATTGAGGCGTTGGAGACTCTGAACGGAAATAAACTCCGTTCCGGTTTAACAATTCTTGGCATTGTCATTGGTGTGGGTGCAGTGATCGCCATGTTGGCAATAGGACAGGGTGCACAAGATACAATAACGGGCGCGATCAGTGGTATTGGCACCAACCTGCTTTTTGTCTCTTCGGGTAATGAAACCTTGGATGTGCGGAACCCCAAACCTCTGACGCTGGGTGATGCCCAGGCGATCGCCGATCAACTTACTGCACCCGACGTTCTGGCAGTTGCGCCAATCATTCAGGGCAGGGCCGATGTCAATGCCAGTGGCCAGACGATGAGTGTGAGCGTGACCGGTACCACACCGGAGTATTTCGTTATGCAGAATTATTCCCTGCTCGAGGGCGATTTCCTGACCCAGGATAACCTGCAGGGAAATGCCTCGGCGGTGGTGATTGGCCCGGGTGTGGCGGACAAGTTATTTAGCCGCCGCAACGGCGTTGTCGGCGAGACCATCCGGATCAATGGGCAGCCATTCCGTGTTGTTGGCATCCTGGAATCCAAAGGCGGTGGGTCGTTCGGCAGCCAGGATAACCAGGTCATCGTCCCGTTCACCACCGCGCAGACCCGTCTGATCCATCGCTCGGTTTTGAATGAAGTGGACCAACTCTATGTGCAGGCGGTCAGTGCGAAATCCGTTCCGCTTGCCACCGACGAAGTGAAGCAGGTTTTGCGCCAGCGCCACCGCACGCCGGTGGGTGTGGATGACTTTACGGTTTTCTCGCAGGCGGATTTTCTTACCATCGCCAAGACGGTGACCGGCGTTTTCACTATTTTTCTGGGCGGGATCGCCGGCATTTCCCTTCTGGTGGGGGGGATAGGGATCATGAACATCATGCTGGTCTCCGTCACCGAGCGAACGCGTGAAATCGGTCTGCGCAAGGCACTGGGAGCGCGGAAGCGCGACATCCTCATCCAGT